>DAIDBF010000074.1 GCA_027310235.1 bacterium
AATGTTGAAGAAGCTCGGGGTTACCTACGCAATTGTCGGGCACTCGGAACGCCGCCGTCTTGGCGAGAGCGACGAGATGATTGCGAAAAAGGTGAAGGCGAGCACGGACGCGGGATTAAAAGTAATCCTCTGCGTTGGAGAGTCAAAACGGGAATCAGGAATCAAGAATAAGGAATTAGGAAACGCGAAACGTTATCTACGGAAGCAGTTAGAAATGGACTTACGTAGTATTCATAATTCCAGATTCCTAATTCATAATTCCCTTATCGTCGCTTACGAGCCCATCTGGGCTATCGGAACAGGAAAGAATGCAAGTCCTGATGATGCCGCCGAAATGGCAGGGTTTTTACGGCAATTCCTTGATTCTAGATTTCAAATTCATGATTTCAAAGTGCTGTATGGCGGTTCGACGAACCCACGAAATGCGGAGAGTTTTTTGGGAAAGAAAGAGATCGCAGGGCTCTTGGTGGGAGGGGCAAGTATTAATAAGAAGGAATTCGGAGAGATGATAAAAATAGGAAAGAGTGCATGACCAAACAAGAAAGCAAGATTTGCCAGAACTGTAAACAAGAGTTCGTTATCGAGCCGGACGATTTCGATTTTTACGAAAAAATACAGGTGCCCCCGCCGACGTTTTGTCCGGACTGCCGCGCCGTGAGGAGAATGGCGTGGCGCAACGAACGGACGCTCTATAAACGCGCATGCGAGAAGACGGGGAAACAAGTAATAACCTGTTTCGCTCCCGACTCGGGGATTCACGTGTACGACCGCGACGTATGGTGGTCCGACGACTGGGATCCGCTCTCGTTCGGGACGGAGTATGACTTCCAAAAGCCGTTCTTTTCGCAGTTTCGGGAACTTTTAGGAAAAATACCAATGCCGTCCGTATTCAACAGCCGCTGTGTGCGGAGCGATTACGGCAATCATGACGGAGAATTGAAAGATTCCTATCTGGTGTTCGCTACCTGGGGAGGCGAAAACCTTCTCTATAGCAGTAAAATAATGGGAGTGAAAGATTCCTCCGATTTGCTTGTGGTGAATAACTCCGAACTGTGCTATGAGGCCATAGGTTCATCGAAACTCTATCGGGTGGCGTATGCGGAAAACTGCGAAAACTGCAGTGATTCCTATTTTCTTTATGAATGCCGGGGATGCAACAACTGTTTCGGGTGCAGTAATTTAAGAAACAAGTCCTATTATATATTCAACGAGCCGTATTCGCGGGACGAATATCTGAAACAATTGAAAGCATTCAACCTCGGCAGTGCCGCGGAGATGGAGAAGTTCAAAGCGAAGTTCGAAACTATAAAGAAAAACGCGCTGAGAAAGTATGCGAATATCGTAAATTCACAGAATGCCACCGGCGATAATCTTACGAACGTGAGCAACTGCAGGAACTCCTTCGATTTTTCGAACGACGTGCGGGATTGCCGTTACTGCATCAATGGTGGAGTGAAAATGTACGACGGATATGACGGATATGGAATCGGCGCAAATGCAGAACTCCTTTACGAATCGGTCGATACCGGCGCGGATGGAAATAAGTTTTATTTCGATATTTTCGTGTGGACGGGGAACGACGTTCATTATTCCTATGCATGCCATGGATGCCAAAATTGTTTCGGGTGCATCGGTCTTCGGAAGAAAGAGTATTGTATTCTGAACAAACAATACACGAAAGAAGAATATAAAGAGCTTTTGTCACGAGTTATGAGTCAGATGAAGGAAGTGCCGTATATCGATAAGAAAGGAACAGCATACCGATACGGTGAATTTTTTCCTTCGGAACTTTCGCCTTTCGCCTATAACGAAACGATTGCACAGGAGTACTTCCCACTTTCGAGGGCGGAGGCGGAAACAGCTGGGTATGCCTGGAAGGAAGAGGAAACGAAAAACTACTCGATTACCAAAAAGCCGGAGGAACTTCCCGATGCCATACAGGACGTGGATGATTCGATCGTACACGAAGTCGTCGGTTGTGCCCATGTGAGCTCCGGCGGATGCAACGAGAAGTGTTCATTCGCATTCAAGATTATACCCGAAGAACTCAGGTTCTATAAAAAAATGAATCTGCCGCTTCCCCGACTTTGTTCGAACTGTCGTCATTTCGGAAGAATGGAGAGGCGGAATCCCATTAAGCTCTGGCACCGCAGATGCATGTGCTTGTCCCCCGAATCCTTGGTAAAGGAGGGCGGATATCGAAATAATTCCCAGCACTTCCATAAGGAAGAAAGATGCCCCAACGAGTTCGAAACGCCGTATGCTCCCGATCGAAAAGAAACAATCTACTGCGAACAATGCTATCAATCCGAGGTGGTATAATAATTGAAAGGCCGGATATAAAAGCACATAAGATGCCGAAACAATCAAAGGAAGAAAAACCGATCGGCGTCGTCACGCACTATTTCGGCGGGATCGATGTCGCGATCGTGAAATTCAGTATTGCGGTGAAAGTAGGGGAGACGATTCACTTCAAGGGAGCGACGACCGACTTTTCGGAGAAGATCAAATCGATGCAGTACGACCATAAGCCGATCGAAAGCGCGAAGAAGGGGCAGGAGGTTGGCATAAAAATCGGAAACAAGGTACGCGAGGGAGACGAGGTGTTTCCGGAACAATAGGGGGCCTTGCGGCCGCTTGCACGCGCCGCGGGCGGAGCGTTCGTCATTCGGAAATTATGGTATTATGACTCCATGACTCGCGGGGCGAAAAAGTTCGTGTATGGAATCCTGTATCTCTTTATCTTCGGAATCCTTTTGTATTGGATGTTCGGCGGTTCAGGCGTAGCGAACCCAGGAAGCGGTTTGTCCGCGATACAAAACAAGGCACTACCGATCGCCATTACGGGACCGGTCCAGATTTTCAAAAACAGCGATCTTTCGCAAGTCATTCTTCTTGCGGGGATTTCGAATACAAACGCCGAATACGGAGCCGGGAAACTCGATTATGTCTTCTCGCTCTTCGATAAGAACAGCGCGCTCGTTGATCGGATACAGGGATCCGATATGATATTCCCCGAAGAATCGAAGTTTCTTTTCGCGTCGTATGAGGGTACTTCCTACAATATCGAGAGAACTTCGCGCGTAAGTTTGGAGTTGTCGCCCGAATGGGTACTGGGGAGCGAGCTCATCCGGCCGTATCTTTCTCTTGCCGGAGAGCCGGCAACTACGGTTGCGAGCGACGGAATCCGCGTGGGGGGATCGGTCAGAAACACAAGCCCGCTCGCGACGGGGAGAGTGAAGGTGATCGTGCTTCTGTACAACAAGTACGGCGACCCTCTATTCGGGGGGCAGACTCTTCTCGAACGGATCGGAAGCCTTGCTACCGCCCCGTTCTCGGTATATTTCCCCCCTGATCAGATGATTATCGGGGCAGTCGACAGCTCCAAAACCAAGGCATTCGTAAGCGCAGTGGAGTAATATGTTTTTTGCGCGGCTTCGAAAACTGGACTGGGCGCTTATCGGAGGACTTCTGGTGCTCGCGGCGATAAGCTTGCTCACGCTCGCAAGCCATGATCGTTCCTTCTTCTGGAGACAGCTCACGTGGTATATAGCCGCGTTCGCCGTCATTATATTCGGAAGCCGATTGCCGTGGTCATGGCTTTTGCGCTGGCCCGCGTTCAGGTACGGCGCGTACTGGATCGCGATTTTTTTTCTTGTCGTCTCGAATCTGCAATCGACGCTCGTGAGGGGAACGAAAAGCTGGCTTTCTATCGGAGGATTCCAGTTCGAGCCGGCCGAGTTCGCAAAATTCGCGCTCGTCATTTTTCTTGCCGGATTTTTCACGAAGCGCTACGTTGCCGTGTGGCGAACGAAAAATCTTTTCATGTCGCTCCTTTACACGATGATTCCGGCGTTTCTGATCGCGATTCATCCCGATCTCGGATCTACGATCGTCGTGGTCGGCATCTGGCTCGGGTTCATGCTCATGAGCGGCGTGCATAAGAAACGATTCCTGATCGGGCTTGCCGTGGGAGTCGGATGTGCCATCCTTCTCTGGATGACGTTTCTGAAGCCATATCAGAAAGATCGGCTTACCGGATTCCTTTTTCCGGAACGCGATCCTTTGGGTATCAACTACAACGTGATTCAATCGAAGATCGCGATCGGCTCCGCGGGGCTCTGGGGAAAGGGATTCGGTGAAGGGACGCAGACGCAGTTCCGCTTCCTTCCCGAGGCGCACGCCGATTTCCTCTTCGCCGCCTTTACGGAAGAATGGGGCATCGCCGCGGATGTGATACTTCTCTTGACTTTCCTCTTCATTTTCGTACAATTGACCAATATCGGGCTTAGAGCGGGGAGCAACGAGGCGAAGTTCGTAGTGTTGGGAAGCACACTTATTCTTTTCATACAGTTTCTGATCAATATCGGTTCGAATCTCGGCTTGGTGCCGGTCACCGGTATCACCCTTCCTTTCGTGAGCTACGGCGGGTCAAGTCTCTTGACGATTGCAACGCTCATAAGTATAATTCAACACATAAAAATTGAATCCTCAGGATAAACAACGAGGGCTTCTCGGTTTGCGTTTTCTCATTGTGCTGGGGGCGGTTCTTCTATTCATCATTTGCGCCGCCTACTTTTTCTACGGATTACAGCCGGTTCTCGGGGAAAAAACGCCAGTCACATTCGAAGTCGTGAAAGGGGAACGTTTTCGCTCGATAGGGGCGCGTTTATCCAGCGATTCTTTAATTCGTTCAATCACCGTGTTTAAACTCTATTCTTTTGTAACGGGGAGCGCGCGCAAATTTCAGCCGGGAGTGTATGCATTGGATCGCACGATGAGCGTGCCCGAGATCGTCCGTGAACTCACCCGCGGAGTGAAAAATGAAGTGATGCTCAAGATCATCGAGGGAACTGCGATAAAGGATATCGATGCGGCACTCGCGAACGCCGGCGTGACGGCGCCGGGCGATATTATGAACGTTTCCTTGGAATCGCTTCGGGGATCATATCCCTTTTTGAATAACGCCTCGTCGCTCGAGGGTTTTCTTTTTCCCGATACTTATGAGTTTACGATCCACGCTACTCCGGAAAAAACGGTTCGGCGTTTTTTGGACGCCTTCGAGATGAAGGCATGGCCGCTTCTCTCGGGAAATAAAAACTGGTACCAGTCGCTTACCCTCGCTTCGTATCTTGAAAAAGAAGTGGTTACCGAAGGGGACAGGCGTCTCGTTGCGGGCATTCTTTTGAAGCGCGCTTCGATCGGCATGCCGCTCCAGGTTGACGCCACCATGCTCTATGCGAAGTGCAGGGGCGCGTTCGAAAGCTGCGGTTCGACGCTTCTCTCAAAACAGGATATGAAGATCGATTCTCCTTTTAACACCTACACCCATCAAGGATTTACCCCCACGCCGATCGGAAATCCGGGAATCGCCGCGATCCAAGCCGCCCTGAACCCCGCATCAAGCGGCTACCTGTATTATCTCTCGACTCCCGAAGGGAATACGGTGTTTTCGAAGACGCTTCTCGAACACAACCAAAACCAAGCCCGCTATTTTTAATCCAAATTATTTAAAGAGTAGTCGATGACATCGGTAACACACCATGCAAAAAGTAAAAGTCTTTTCTTCATATAAAGGTCCTGCGCACACCGCCACGAATCCGGTGGCGATCCAGACGGATTCGTACAAGTGGTTCCTGACCCGCGGGCTTCGGGAACTGTTCGATGAGATTTCCCCAATCCAGGATCATACGGGGAACGAGCTCGAGTTGAGTTTCCTCGACTACAAGTTCGACGAGCCGAAATATACGGAGGCGAAAGCGCTTGAGAAAGACCAGACCTATGAAGCGCCGCTTCGGGTGAACGTGAAGCTTCAGAACAAGGGGACCAAAGAAGAGAAGACGCAAGAGGTGTATCTCGGCGATTTTCCTCTCATGACCGATCGGGGAACGTTCATTATAAACGGTGTCGAGCGCGTCGTGATTTCGCAGATCATCCGTTCTCCCGGAGTTTACTTCTCAGCGACCATGTATCGCGGAAGAAAACTTTTCAGCGCGAAGGTTATTCCGAACAGGGGCGCGTGGCTCGAATTCGAGACCGAGTCGGACGGATTCCTCGGAGTAAAGATCGATCGGCGCCGCAAAGCGCCCGTCACGCAACTTCTCCGTATATTCGGCGTTTCCTCGAACGATGCGATTCAGAAAGCATTCGGGGGAGTGGATACGGGAGCCCAGAAATATATCGATGCAACTTTGAAAAAAGACGAAGCCAAGACGACCGATGACGCGTTTATCGAAATCTACCGCCGTCTTCGTCCCGGCGACCTGGCGACCGTGGAGAATGCGCGGCTTCTCATCGAACCGATGTTTTCGCGATTCGACAGGTATGATTTAAGCCCGGTGGGACGGTATAAAGTGAACGAGCGTCTCGGGTTCGACAAGAAAAAAAGCAAATTACTCGACAAGGAAGACCTGATCGCGATTATCGCGGAGATCATTCGTCTCAATAACGATCAAAACGCCGAGCCGGACGATATCGATCATCTGGGCAATCGACGCATCCGTTCCGTGGGGGAACTCATCCAATCGAGATTGCGGATCGGATTCGCCCGCCTTAAGCGGGGGATTCAGGATAGAATGTCGACCCTGGAACGGACTGGACTCCAGCCCGCGCAGCTCATCAACTACAAACTTTTGACCTCGGTCGTGAGGGATCTTTTTGCGGCGTCTCCCCTCTCGCAGTTTATGGATCAGGTGAATCCCTTGGCGGAGTTGGAGCACAAGCGGCGTCTTTCCGCGATGGGTCCCGGAGGACTCACGCGCGAGCGCGCGGGATTCGAGGTGAGAGATGTGCATCCTTCTTATTACGGGCGCATCTATCCCATTCAAACGCCCGAAGGCGCGAACATCGGTCTTGTGAACTATCTCGCGAATTACGCGCGGATAAACGAGTTTGGATTTCTCGAAGCTCCGTATTTCAAGGTGAAAGAAGGAACAGTGACGAAGGAATTGGTGTGGCTTCCGGCGATCGCGGAAGAGAAGTACAACATCACGCAAGCGGACTGTCCCTTGGATGAACGGGGAATAATCCGGGAAAAAGTAGTGCCGGCGCGCGTCAAGGGAGTACCGGGTACCTGCACGCGCGAAGAGGTGGATTACATGGATATCTCGACCGACGAGATGATCAGTATTTCAACCTCGCTCATACCTTTTATCGAACACAGCGATGCGAATCGCGTACTTATGGGATCGAACATGCAGCGTCAGGGAGTTCCCACGGTGAAGCCCGAGGCGCCGCTTGTGGGCACGGGAGAAGAAGAGCGGGCCGCTCATTATTCCGGGCAGGTCATCGTGTCGGACGTTCACGGCGTCGTTTCGGAAGTCGATGCGAACGGCGTTACCGTGAAAACGGAGCATGGCGCGAAAATCTACCCGCTCTATAAATTCAAGCGATCGAACCAATCAACCTGCATGTCGCAGCGTCCGATTGTACATGTGGGAGATAAAGTGAAGCCCGGTGACGTACTTGCGGACGGTCCCGCGACGGAAGAAGGAGTGCTTGCACTCGGAAAAAATCTCCTTGTCGCTTTTCTTCCGTGGAAAGGAGCCAACTTCGAGGACGCGATCATCCTTTCCGAGCGCGTTGCGCGGGAAGACCTCTTTACCTCCATTTATATAGAAACATTTGCGTGTCTTGTACGCGATACGAAACTCGGCGCGGAGATTACGACTCCTGACATTCCGAATGTCGCGGAAGACAAGCTGAGAAACCTCGATGCGGAAGGCATCGTGCGTATCGGCGCCGAAGTGAGAGCAAATGACATCCTTGTCGGAAAGATTTCTCCGAAGGGCGAGTCCGAACTTACTTCGGAGGAACGCCTGCTTCGCGCAATCTTCGGGGAGAAAGCGCGTGATGTGAAGGACTCGTCGCTCACACTCCCGCACGGTAAACAGGGAAGGATAATCGGTGTAAAGATTTTTTCCCGTGATAAAGGCGACAAGCTTGAACCGGGCATCATCAAGAAAATCCAGATTGAGGTCGCACAACTCAGAAAAGTAAGCGCGGGCGATAAGCTCGCCGGACGGTACGGCAACAAAGGCGTCATCTCCCAGGTGAGAAAAATGGAAGATATGCCGTATCTCGAGGATGGTACGCCGGTTGATATCGTATTGAACCCGCTTGGCGTTGCCTCACGCATGAACTTGGGGCAGATTTTAGAGACGCATCTCGGTCTTGCGGCGAAAAAACTCGGCTACCGCGCCGTAGTGCCGAGTTTCGTCGGAGCAGGAGAAGAAGAAATCAAGAAGGAACTCGTCGCTGCGGGAGTCAGCGAAACGGGGAAGATGAACGTATATAACGGCCTTACCGGCCAGAAATTCAAGGATCCGGTTACGGTCGGGTATATGTATATTATGAAATTAAGCCATCTTGTGGAAGATAAGATGCACGTGCGATCGACGGGTCCTTACTCCTTGATTACTCAGCAGCCCTTGGGCGGGAAAGCCCAGCTTGGAGGCCAGCGATTCGGAGAGATGGAGGTGTGGGCGCTCGAAGGATACGGAGCGGCGCATACGCTTCAAGAAATGCTTACCATCAAATCGGACGATGTGATGGGACGATCAGCCGCCTTCGAATCGATCATCCGCGGACAGGAGATCAGAAAACCGAATATCCCGGCGTCGTTTAACGTGCTCGTAAGCGAACTCAAATCGCTCGGGTTGAATGTGACATACGAATATGAAAAGGGGCGCGATGACGGTTTCGGAGAAACGGGACAATCGGAAGAATAATCACCACACTTGTATGAACAACATGGAATTAAAATCGATCTCGATACGGCTTGCATCTCCCGAGGAGATACTTTCGTGGTCCAAGGGGGAAGTTACGAAACCGGAGACGCTGAATTACCGTACCCAGCGGCCGGAAAAAGACGGGCTTTTCTCGGAACGAATTTTCGGTCCCACGAAGGACTACGAATGCTACTGCGGAAAATACAAGAAGATTCGCTATAAGGGCGTGGTCTGCGAGAAGTGCGGCGTTGAAGTTACTCGTGCGGCGGTTCGCCGGGAGCGAATGGGACACATTACCCTTGCCGCACCGGTTGCGCACGTATGGTTTTTGAAAACGGTTCCTTCGCGCTTGAGTTTGATGCTCAATATTTCGGTTCCCAAACTCGAGAAGGTCATCTATTACGCCGCGTACATCGTGACGTCGGTTGACGAAGAAAATAAAAAACGCGCTTTGACGGGTCTCGAACAGGAATACAAGTCCCTGCGTGCGGAAAAAGGAATGGATGAGAAAGAGCTCAAGGAACGGCAGGAAGAGATGAAGCAGATCATCGCGCTTTTGAAGCCGGGACTTATTCTAACCCAAGATGAGTACTACCGTCTCGCGGAACGTTTCGGCGACGTATTCGAAGCCGCTCAGGGCGCGGGAGCGCTCCGTGCGATCTTGGAAATGATCGATCTCAAAGCGACCGCAAAGACGCTTGAGAAAGATCTGGAACGGGTACAGGATGCGAACCGGCAGAAACGGCTTCTGCTCCGCCTGCGGCTTGTGCGTTCAATGATCCGGGCGGGCGTGCGCCCCGAGTGGATGATTCAAACCGTGCTTCCGGTCTTACCTCCGGATCTTCGTCCTATGGTTGCCTTGGACGGAGGCCATTATGCGACTGCGGACCTGAACGATCTCTATGGGAGGGTTATCAACAGAAACAATCGTTTGAAGAAGCTTATGGAGCTCAAATCTCCCGAGGTGATTATCGTAAACGAGAAGCGCATGCTGCAGGAAGCGGTTGATGCGCTCGTCGACAATACTGCGCGCCTTGGAAGTCAGCTCTTATCCTCGAAGCGCCGCCCGCTTCGCTCTCTGGCCGACATGCTGAAGGGCAAGCAGGGGCGTTTTCGGCAGAACCTCTTGGGAAAGCGCGTCGATTATTCCGGCCGCTCGGTTATCGTAGTAGGTCCGGAGCTCAAGTTGAACGAGTGCGGTCTTCCGAAACACATGGCGCTCGAGCTCTTCAGGCCGTTCGTCATCAATAAACTTATCGAGAGAAACCTTGCGTTTAACATCAAACAGGCGAATCGCCTGATTGAACAGGGGCCTCCCGAGGTGTGGGCGATTCTTGAAGAAGTAATAGAACATCGGCGCGTGCTCTTGAACCGCGCACCGACGCTTCATCGTCTCGGCATCCAGGCGTTCAAACCAGTATTAATCGAGGATCTCGCGATCAGAATCCCGCCCTTGGTCTGTGCGGCGTTCAATGCCGACTTCGATGGCGATCAGATGGCGGTGCATCTTCCCCTTACCACTGAAGCGCAGTTCGAGGCGCAAGAACTTATGGATGCGGGAAAAAATCTCCTGAAACCCGCGAACGGAGATCCTATCGTGTCGCCTACGCAGGATATGGTACTCGGAGTGTATTATCTTACGCATATTCGTCCGGGCGCCAAAGGCGAGGGAAGAGCATTCTCGAGTCCTGAGGAAGCCACCTTCGCATATGATCTCGGCATTATCGAGTTGAATGCGGCGATCAAAGTAAAAACGAACGACGCAACCATCGACACTTCGTACGGTCGCATCATCTTCAATGAAGTGCTTCCTCCGGAGATTGAGTTCGTGAACACGGCGTTCGATAAACAGGCACTTACGCGCCTTGTTACCTCGATTATCGAAAAGCTCGGCATCAGTGAAAGCAGAGTATATTTGGATAAGATTAAAGACATCGGTTTTTCTTATGCAACGCTTTCATCGACTACGTGGGGCATGATGGATACGATCGTACCCACGGAAAAGCAGGAAATCCTTCTTGCGGTGCGGAAGCAGGCGGCGATGGTGGAAACGCAATTCGAAGAAGGACTTCTGACCGATGAGGAGCGGAAGAGTAAGATCGTTGGAATCTGGATGAAAGCGCGCGAGGACGTCTCGGCGCTGATTCCCAAGGTTATCGTGGAAGGCAATCCGATCTACTCTATTATCAGTTCGAAAGCCCGTGGGAGCTGGGCACAAATGATTCAGATGATGGGAATGAAGGGTCTGGTGCAAGACACGCAGGGCGAGCTCATGGAGCATCCGGCAACCTCGTGTTATAAAGAGGGCTTGGGCGTCTTGGAATATTTCATCACTACGCACGGTGCAAGAAAAGGATCGACCGATACGGCTCTGAAGACCGCTTCGGCGGGGTATCTCACGCGCCGTCTCGTTGACGTCTCTCAGGATGTGTTTATCAATGAAACCAACTGCAAAGCGAAGGAAGGCATTACTATCGCGAAGAGTGAAGGCGATGCATACGGCTATCGTTTTGCCGAACGACTGTACTCCCGCGTGGCGCTCGAAGACATCCGCGTCGATAGAAAAGTCGCGGTCAGGGCGGGCGAGATCGTAAGCCGCGAGGCGGCGAAGAAGATACAGGAAGGGGGAATCGAAAGCGTGGTCGTACGATCGCCTATTATGTGCAAGGCGGTCTACGGCGTTTGTAAGACGTGCTATGGACTCGATCTCGGAAGAAACAGGGAGGTTGATTTGGGAGAAGCAGTGGGAATCGTCGCGGCACAGTCCATCGGCGAACCGAGAACCCAGCTTACGCTCCGTACGTTCCACATCGGTGGTGTTGCGGGCGTTGACATTACGCACGGTCTCCCGCGCGTTGAAGAGGTGTTCGAGGCAAGACCTCCGAAAGGAAAATCGACTCTGAACAGAGCCGAGGGCGTCGTGCACGACATAGAAGAGAAGGGGCTTTCTACCGTAATTCAGGTGCGCGAGACCGAAGGCAAGAAGGGGGCCACCAAGAAACGCCGCCACACCTCGAAGGATGCGAATATCGTCGAGTATCTCGTACCGCATGGGGCGAGTATTTACGTAAACATAGGCGACAAGGTGAAACGCGGACAGCAATTATATGAAGGGCCGCTTGATTTAAAAGAAATTCTCGCATATCGGGGAGTCGATGCGGTGATTCATTATGTCATCAATGAGGTGCAGAAGATTTATGTCCCCGAGGGAGCGGTAATCAACGACAAACACGTCGAAATCATCGTCCGCCAGATGCTTTCAAGAGTGACGATCAAGCATTCGGGAGATACCGATTTCATGCCGGGAGAAATTGTGGAAAAGCAGAAATTCATTGCGATCAACCGCGCGATGAAGCGCGCAAAGAAACAGCCGGCGCGCGCCGTACAAAAAATATTCGGCGTCACGCGGGTAGCGCTCACGACCGAAAGTTTCCTTTCTTCCGCTTCATTCCAAGAAACCGCCCGCGTCTTGGTTGATGCATCAACGCAAGGAAAGACCGACGTGCTGTATGGCCTCAAGGAAAACGTGATTATCGGAAAATTGATTCCGGTAGGAACGGGATGGCGCGGATTCTCTGAAGACGAATTTTCGGCATTTAGGGAAAAATTGACAGGGACGAAAAATCCCGATACTATGAGTGACGGGTCCCTCACATAACACATGAGAGGGAGGAATGAAATGGACTCAAAAAAGTAGTGATATGATATAC
>DAIDBF010000078.1 GCA_027310235.1 bacterium
GGCCGGTGATGGTTGTTGCAGGACCGGGTACGGGGAAGACGCAGATCTTGACGATGCGAATCGCGAACATCCTCCGCGAGACGGACACGCCCCCGGGAAATATCCTCGCGTTAACCTTCACCGAATCGGGAGCGGCCTCGATGCGCCGGCGTCTTGCGGAGATCATCGGTTCCGCAGCATATCGGGTTACCATCACGACGTTTCACGGATTCGCGAACGACATCATTCAGAATTATCCCGACGAGTTTCCCGAGATTATCGGTTCAGTGAATATCACCGACGTGGATCAAATACAGCTCATCCGCGACATCATCGATTCGCTTCCGCTCTCGTCGCTCCGTCCGTTCGGCGATCCTTACTTTTATCTCCGTCCCATCATGGGCGCCTTGAATATCGTGAAGCGGGAAGGAAAATCGCCCGTCGAATTCCGCAAGCTTATTGAGGAGGAACGGGCCGCATTCGAGACGATCGAGGATCTTCACTACGAATCCGGCGTGCACGAAAGAAAACTAAGAGGCAAGTATGCGGATATCGAAAAGTATCTGAAGCGGAATGAGGAGTTCGCGATGGTGTACGAAGCGTATCAGAAAAAACTTCGTGCCTCGCATCGTTACGACTATAGCGACATGATTCTCGAGGTGATGCGCGCGTTCGAGTGGAACAGCGAACTGCTTCTCACGCTCCAGGAACGATATCTTTACATTCTTGTCGACGAACATCAGGATACGAACAGCGCCCAGAACAGAATCCTTGAACTCCTCGCAAGCTACTTCGATTCGCCGAATTTCTTCGTGGTGGGCGACCCGAAACAGGCGATCTTCCGTTTTCAGGGAGCGTCTCTCGAAAACTTCAACTACTTCAAAAACCGCTATACAAACGTGTCGCTTATCACGCTTCAAGGAAACTATCGTTCGACACAGACAATTCTCGATGCCGCAAGAAGCCTGCGTCCCGATTCAGAGATGCTTCGGACGCATGCGGAACACGAAGAAAAACCGATTCATCTTCTTTCTTTCTCGACGCCGGAGATGGAACGCTACTTTATAGCGGAAGACATCAAACGACGGATCGAAAAAGGCGCATCCCCCGAGCACATCGCTGTCTTATACCGGGAGAATCGGGATGCGGGGTCGCTCGCACATACCTTTGAGCAGACCGGCATTCCGTTTGTTGTCGAATCGGAAGAGGACGTGTTTCGTGATGAGGATATACAAAAACTCCTTCTCCTTTTCAAAGCGATCCAGTATTTCGGATCGGGGGAAGAACTTTTAAAAGCACTCATTGTGGATTTTTTGAGCATCAAGCCGCTCGATGTCTATAAACTATCGCTTGCGGCGCACAAGGAAAAGAAAAATCCTTACGATATTATCCGTTCGGTGGCGGCGATGGAAGCGGTGGGGATAGGGAACACTGAGGCGCTTGCGGTGCTTTATCAGAAGCTTTCCGCGTGGAAGGGTGCTGTGCAGAATTCGGATGCGGTGCACGCGTTCGAGTTTATCGTACGCGACTCTGGATTTCTGGAACATCTGCTTTCCCATCCGTCGGGAGAACAAAAACTTGCGAAACTCCATGCATTGTTTGACCAAGTGAAGTCGCTTCTCGAAAACCACAAGGACTACACACTCGAAGATTTCTTTTCATATCTCGATGTTGTAAAGGAGCACGAGATACTGCTTTCGAGTCCGCGCGTACATCTGCCGGGACGGGTACACTGCATGACCGCGCACAAATCAAAGGGTCTTGAGTTCGACGTGGTATATGTCGTAAACGCGATTGAGGGCAGATGGGGAGGAAGACGGCATGCGGAACATTTGAGAATCCCGAAACGGATTTACGGGGCGTTAGAGGAAATGAAGGATCGTTTTTCCGGTACGAGCGACGATGATGAGCGGAATCTCTTCTACGTTGCGCTCACGCGCGCGAAGCGCGAAGTGTTCGTTACTTTGGCGGAACGCAACGCGGATGGGAGAGAACAGCTCCCGAGCCAGTTTCTGGGTGAACTCAAGCCCGAACTTATCGCGCGGGAAAACACTGAAGCGTACGAAAAGGAGTTTGAAGGACAAAAAGGCATCGCATTTGCGGCTCCGAAAGTGACCGTGCCGCTTCTCGAGGACAAGGAATTCCTGAATCAGCTCTTTTTTGATCACGGGCTCTCGGTTTCCGCGTTAAATAATTATCTCTCGTGTCCGTGGAAATACTTTTTCACGAACTTGATACGGATTCCGGAGGCGCCGAACAAGTACGCAATGTTCGGTTCCGCGGTTCATGAAGCGCTGAAGAGCTGGTTTGCACGTCTCCTCGAAGGAGAGAAAAAAGATGAGGCGTACCTCACGCGCCGTTTCAAAGAAGCGCTTTTCCATCAGCCGATCGATGGAAAGGACTTCGAGAAAATGTATTCGAAAGGCGTCAGAGCTCTTGAAGGATACTACGCCGCACATTGCGAAGAGTGGGGTATCAATAAGTTCTCGATCGAGTGGACGATCGACGGCATCTCTTTAAGCGAAAAAGTGAAGCTCAACGGACGACTCGATAAGGTCGAGTTTCTCGATGACGCACCGCACGTGAAGGTGATTGATTACAAGACGGGAAAGCCGAAATCAAGAAATGAGATTGAAGGAAAAACGAAAGGAAGCGACGGCAACTACAAACGCCAGCTGGTGTTTTACAATCTTCTTCTCGATATGTTTGAAGGAGGGAGGTATAAAATGACGTCCGGCGAAATCAGTTTTGTCGAACCGGATGAGCGGGGAAGGTATCACTCAGAACTTTTTGAGATAATGCCCGAGGAGAAATCCATGCTCCGCGATCGAATACTTACCGTATCCGATGAAATCCTAAACCTTTCGTTTTGGGGCAAGCGATGCGACGATCCGAAGTGCGAATACTGCGATTTGAGACAGAAGATGAAGGGCTAAAAAGTTATCCACAATATTATCGAGGCCCGGCCTCGATAGATTGACGCGATTCTCTCAGTTGTGCAAACCCTCTATTTTCGAGGATGAGCGAGGAGTACTCGTTCGAGTGGAGATTTGTGCACACAAAAGAACGCTAGGGGTTGCAATCGCCCCTCTTTTTTGTTAAACTATCGGCGAAACGAAAGGTAGTTTCGTGATGGTATGGAAACCAATATACCAATTTCACTCAAAGCAGAGCCAATTTTTCACATTGGGAGTTTTGGAATAACCAACACGCTTCTTCTCACTTGGGGCGTGTTGGTTCTTTTTGTCGTGATAGGGCTTTTGCTTCGGAAGAAATGGCACATAATCCCCGGAAAGCTGCAGTTGATTTTCGAATTTATTACCGAGGAAGTGCTGAAACTCATGGAAAGCGTCTTGGGAGAGCGATCAAAGGCGGAGAAATACTTCCCGCTCGTAGCGACCATCTTCATCTTCATACTTTTTTCGAACTGGATGGGGCTCTTTCCGTTTCTGGGATCGGTCGGGGTATATGAACATCACGGAGGAGAATCGGTGTTCGTGCCGTTCTTCAGATCTCCCGCGAGCGATCTTAATTTCACGCTCGCGCTCGCCATGGTTTCGGTGGTGATGACGAACATTTTTGCCGTTCGTTCGCTCGGATTTTTCGGGCATATGAAAAAATTCTTCAACTTCTCGAATCCGATCCACTTCTTCGTGGGAATTCTCGAGTTTGTCTCGGAGTTCGCGAAGGTTATTTCGTTTTCCTTCCGGCTCTTCGGGAACGTCTTCGCAGGGGAGGTACTCCTTCTCATCGTGGGGGTGCTCGCGCCGTATCTTATCCCGATGCCTTTCATTTTTCTGGAAATTTTTGTAGGATTCATTCAATCCTTCATTTTTGCGATGCTGAGCTTGGTGTTTATTGCGACGGCGACGGCGTCACACGACGCGCCGCATGAGCACGAACATGAAGCTGAGGTCATCGGGCATGTGGCATAATATCAATGTAATATGGAACATAGAAAGGTCGCGTATATAATATAAACACCACAATGGAATTAGAAGGTATCAGGTTAATTGCAACAGCGTTCACGATTGCAATCGGAATCATCGCTCCCGCTATTGCAATCGGTAAAATAGGCATGAATGCATCGGAAGCTATCGGGAGAAACCCCGAAGCGGCGCCGAAAGTGCAGACCGCCATGATTTTGGCGATCGCATTCGCCGAAGCGCTCGGGATTTACGCGCTTGTTATCGCGCTTATCATCAAGTTCACGTAGAGGGCAGAAGTTTTAAGTTTTAAATTTAAAATTATCGTTCATGGAGTCGTTAATAGAAAATTTCGGTCTCGATTGGAAGCTGCTCTTAAGTCAGGCGGTCAACTTTTCGTTGGTATTCATCATACTAAGGATCGCAGTTTATAAGCCATTACTCCAGGTGATGGCCAAACGAAAAAAGAAGATAGAAGACGGAATCATGAAAGATGAAGAGGGCACGAAACGGCTCCTTGAGATTGCGGTACTCGAGAAAGAGAAGTTGAAAGAGGCCGAAGTAAAAGCGCTCGACATTATTCACGTCGGGGAAGAGAAAGCGAAGAAAGAGGGGGCGAAAATCCTCGAAGCGACCGCCAAGAAAAACGAGGAGATGGAAACGATCGCCCGAACGCAGATTGAAGCCGAAAAATTCAAGGCACTTCGCGAAGCGGAAGCGCAGATCCAGCATCTCGTAAAAGAAGTGCT
>DAIDBF010000006.1 GCA_027310235.1 bacterium
TCCCCGCACTGTTCTTGGGGACAGTGACTCTTGTACTGAGTGCGGGCGCGCTCCTCGTTTTTTGCATTCCTGAAGTCAGCTCCGCAGCGACTTTCACGGCGACCTCCACGGCAACTTCGACTATCGCGACTCCGCCGCCGAGCAACCCCCAATCGGAGCGGGCGGCACTCGAACAGCAGCTCGCCGATCTCGAAAAGCAGATAGAAGAAAATCAGCAGAAGATCAACGAATATCAGAAACAAGGGAAAAGTCTGAGCGGCGAGATTAGTTCATTAAACGCGAAAATCTCGAAGCTGAACCTCCAAATCAAAGCGATCAACCTACAGCTTCAGCAGCTCAACAAAGACATAGGCACGACGCAGCAGCAGATCAATCAGACGGAAAATCAGATCGACAGCCATAAAACCGCGCTTGGCGATTCGCTTCAGGCACTCTACGAAGCAGATCGCGAGAACACGATGGAGATTCTTCTTTCAAACAACCGTCTTTCCGATTTCTTCGGAAATTTGAATAACATCACCCTGCTTCAGGATAACATCCGAGTCGCGTTGAACAAGATTGTACAATTGCGCCAGCAGCTTCTCGAACAGAAACAGCAGCTCTCCACGGAAAAGAGCGACGCCGAGAATTTGATCGCAATCCAGCAGTCCCAAAAGCAGGGACTTCAATCGACACAAAAAGACAAATCGAGTCTCCTCAAGACCACAAAAGGAAAGGAATCGGAGTACCAAAAACTACTTATCAAAAACAAAGCGACCGCAGCTCAAATCAGGAGCAGAATATTCGAACTCTTGGGCGGCGGCGAGCTGACCTTCGAGAAGGCGTATAACTACGCCAAGCTCGCCGAAAGCGCTACGGAGGTGAGAGCCGCACTTATTCTCGCTATACTCGACCGCGAGTCGGCACTCGGAAAAAATGTGGGGAAGTGTTCCTACAAAAAGGCCATGAACCCGACGAGAGACATGCCGTTATTTCTCGCACTGCTCCAGAAACTCGGCATAGATCCGAACTCCCAGTCCGCATACGTATCCTGCGCCAACTCCGACGGGGCATACGGCGGTGCGATGGGCCCCGCGCAATTTATTCCCTCGACCTGGAATCTCTACTCCGACAGGATTTCGAAAGTAACCGGCAATAGTCCCGCGAATCCATGGAATAACTCCGATGCATTCGTCGCAACGGGCATCTACATCTCCGATCTCCTCGCTTCCCAAAGCTGTATCAACTATGCAAATGCAAATAAGAATACCGTCGCATATCGGACACTCCTTGAGCGATGCGCGGCCGCGAAATACTACGCGGGAGGAAGCTGGTACACGTACCGCTTCTGGTACGGCCAACCGGTAGTGGATCGCGCAAATCAATTCCAGGAGGATATCGACACATTGAACGCGAACGGTGGTTAGGAAACACCGTTACTTCTGTGCTTTTTGGAATGCCTCCACAATCGGATCGAAGTTGCTCCCGCACTAAAACAAGTTTAGTACGGGACTCCGCTCGCTACGCTCGCTTCGCTTCCTTAGTAAATGCGTCTGCAATTGGTTGAAAATCGCCTTCTAAAATCCTCTCTATGTTGTGCCACTTCTTCCCGATCCGGTGATCGGTGATTCTGTCTTCTGGGAAGTTATACGTCCTTATTTTTTCGGCGCGTTCGGCGGAACCGATCTGTTCCTTTCGTATTTGATCCACTGATCCTACCGCCTGCTCGCGCTGAATCTCAAAAAGTTTCGAACGGAGCACTTCCATCGCCTTGTCACGGTTCGCATGCTGGGATCGCTCTTCCCTCATCGAAACCACGATTCCCGTCGGTTTATGAAGAATGCGCACTGCGGTCTCAACCTTGTTCACATTCTGTCCTCCGGGTCCGCCGGCGCGGGAGAACGTCACTTCGAGATCGCTGTCTTTGATCTGTACTTCCTTCGCCTCGACGATCGGGAGGACGGCGACGGACGCGGTTGAGGTATGGACTCTCCCCTGCCGCTCCGTTTCTGGAACCCGCTGCACGCGATGCACTCCTGATTCATTTCTGAATGCCTCATACGCCCCTTCGCCCTGAATCTCGGCAACAAGCGTTTTATACCCCCTCGCACCGCTCTCGCTTGCATCGAGAATTTTGAAATTCCACCCGCGTTTTCCCGCGTAACGCTGATACATTCGCGCGAGATCTCCCGCAAAAAGCGCCGCCTCGTCGCCACCCGTGCCTGCACGCGCTTCCACAATAATTTTTTTTACCTTTGGCTCTTCCATAGTAGTTTAGTTATAGCAAAAAAGAGGGTTGGAACACAAGAAAAAAAAGCGGACTCTTGAAAAATCAAAAGCCCGGCCTCTAATTACAGAAATAGTCGTTTCTGACCCCACAAAGGAAAACGGAATAGAGAAAAGAGATAAAGCCAACTTTCTCTCCTTCTTAGTTTCTCGGGGGACGACCAGTATTTCTTTTCAGACAGGTCATCATAAACAGCTTCAGCGTTATAAGGAAAAAGGTCAATTTTTCTCTTAAAGTACAGACGACCAATCCGCTTGAGAAGGAGGTGTGTACGCTTCATACGCACTTCGTGATCTATCACCCAGAAAATACTCCCCTTCTCCATCTTCGAGAGTATATCAAGAGATGCAACTACTTTTTGGTGAAGAGATTCTCCCTCTGCCACCAGAAGTGACTGGCACACACTCCCAATTTCCACTGCATAACACTTCATCTTTTCTGTCTCAAGAGGGCTTCCTCCTACAAAGATAATCTGTTGGACATCTGAGCAGAAACGCTCGAAAAAAATCGCTGTCTCAACGATCTTTTTTGAAATTTCCGTGAGATGTCCCCCCGGAGAACAACCGGCACCAAAACAAAGTATAACTTCCATCACTTCTGTCCTTTTTTATTTTAAAATATTCAATTAGTAGCGCATGGACAGGGAAAACACATTCCGCTCCGCCATGCACTGCGGCTAGTCTATCCGAAAAAAATGATTCTGTCAATCTTGCATAATTACACTAAGTTATCAAGCCATGGCTTGATAACTTAGTGTAAAACTCAAGCAACCGAAAACTAGGGTAGCTTTGCAAAGAGTCTCATCCTTCGCTCTATCGCATCCTGAACTGTCGCAATCACACTCGCCATGAGTTTGTAGGGCGCAACCTCGTTCGGATTGTCTTTTAAGGCCTTCTCTATCGCATTCCGCCAGGCGGCGCGTAACTCAGTCGAGATATGGATTATCGAAATTCCCGCGCCGATGGCCGCCGTAAAATCTTCATCTACAATTCCCGATCCCCCGTGGAGCACCAACGGAACTCCCGTCTTCTCCTTTATCTCTTTTATTCTCCTAATATCCAGACGCGGATTCGGTGCATCCTTGAACATCCCGTGTACATTTCCCACCGCGGGCGCGAAAAGACACACTCTTGTCTTTTTCACAAACCGAACCGCATCCTCCGGGGTAGTCATGTGCTCTTCCGTAACCGACGCACCCTCGGGAAGCGCATCGAAAAGCTCCGATGAGGTCCCTATATATCCCAACTCTCCTTCAAACAGGATCCGATGCCGCCACGACGAGTATTTCTCTATAAAATTCCTCGCCTCGATGGTACTTCGTATGTTTTCTTCAAGCGGAAGATTTGCCGCATCGAAGATGATGGAGTCGAATCCCGCACATGCGGCTTTTTTTACGTTCTCGAGGGAACGGGTATGGTCGGCGTTCAAAAACATCTCAATCCCCTCCGATCGATAACTCCTCACAAGAGAAGTAATCTGGGGAATACCAATATAATCCCTTTCGCCTTCCGAGACGCCGACGATGACGGGGAGATTCAGCTTCCCCGCGGCATTGGCGACCGCTTTCAGTTGTTCCAAATTCGAAACATTGAAATGCCCTATTGCGATTTTTTTCTTTTCCGCTTCCTGTATAACCTGAAGTAAATTTTTCATGCTTCTATTATACACCCGGTATGCTCGGCAAAACGATGTAGTAGTATACCAATGCGGCACCGAGCCAGTATAAAGAAAATTGGGCGCAGACGATCCCTTTATAGTTATATGCGCACCCGGAATAATCCCAAAGACGAACCTTTTTTAATTTTAAAAACAGATACCCGGTCGCGAACTCTATTCCTGTCGTGAGCAAGAAAAGGGTGAGAATCACGAGAATCGGACGCGAATCGGAAATATAAAGAAGGTACGAAGCAACTGCGGTACATCCGTACATGTATACGTTCACGAATAACGGCCACACGATCTTTTCTTTCTCCAGGGACCGGTAAGAAAACTCGGCAAGCCAGCCGATCAAGAGGCCGGAGGCAAGAACCACAATCAACGCATGTACCGAGAATTCCATCTCTAGATCTCGAAGTATCCCTGGAGCAGATATTCCTTCGCGAACTTCTCAAGTTCTTCGTAGGAAAAATGTGCCGCGAAGACCTCATTCCAC
>DAIDBF010000007.1 GCA_027310235.1 bacterium
GCAATCTCTATCTCCTTGAGCGTACCAGCGATGATACGGTACCGAACGAGAAGGCAAACCTTATCTACAGCGGTGCGCTTTCGAATTCGGACGAGGGGCTCCGGCTTTTCGATGTAGGATGTAGACTCGTCGATGAGGTAATCGCAAATCCGTCATGGCCCGCGGGAGATGCCGCTTCACGGAGGACGATGGAGCGCGAAGCAAACCGCTCGTGGCATACCTTCGGAGGATCGGCGACAAACGGCATCTGGGGAACTCCGAAGCGGGAGAACGGATCCGCACTCGCGGTCTATTCGGGCGGAGGAGGCGGTGGCGGTTCTTCATCAACTCCTATACCGACACCAACACCAACATCATCTGCTTCGACATCAACCTCGCAACTTCCCAACCTTCATATCAACGAGGTGATGTATGATGCTCTCGACGCCGATGTAGGCCACGAGTGGATTGAAATCTTGAATAAAGGCACCTCGACCGCGTCACTCACCAGCATAAAACTTCTCGAGGGCGGATCGCAGCATGCACTCACGCTCGCGCGCGGCGTACAGGAACTGCCGCAGGGAGCATACGCAATTATTACGGATGACGCGAATACGTTCATCGCGGAACGCGCTTCGCCCGATGTTCCTGTGTTTGGCAGCACGTTTTCATTAAGTAATGATGGCGAATCACTTGCGCTTATGATCGGTGATCGCACCATCGATTCGTTCTCATACGCCTCATCGAGCGGTGCGGACGGAGACGGAGATTCGCTCCAGTATTTTTCGGAGGGCTGGGAAGCGGCACTCCCCACGCCGGGCATGGAGAATGTAAGGGGAATTCACGCATCTTCGACTGAAGAAGCAGAAGTCCCTCCGGTCCCTTCTTCGTTTGCGGATCATATTGTGATAAGTGAAGTGCTATTCGATGCCGAAGGGACCGATGAGGGGAAAGAATTCATCGAATTGTATAATCCGATGAATCAAACGAAGAATCTTTCCGATTGGTCACTCCGTTATTCGAAGGGAAGTGCCACTACGACCGAATCGCTCGCCGTCTTTGGAGGTTCTTCGGGGACAGATGATCATACGGCGATACCGGCACGCGGATTCTTTCTCGCGGGTCTTAACAGTTATGACAGTGCCGCGGTTGGTGTCGAGGCAGATGCGGTGAGGGGCTCCGTTTTATTGAATGGAGGGGATAATACCGAAGATTCGATACGCATCGTACTTGTTGATCAAGAAGGAAACGAGATTGATGCCGTGCGTTACAATGCGAATTCGATTTCATCACCCGGAGAAAGCATTGAACGCCGCGCATGGAAGGACGGTGCATGTGTCTCGGCGCAGGGTACGGGAGAGTTTTTAGGAAACGGATGTGCGCAAAGCGGTTCGGATGGTTTCCAAAAACGACAGAATCCAAGACCGCAGAACTCCGAGAGTCTTCCCGAGCCGCGTATTCCACCGGAGTTCGCGACCTCTTCGGTCGCCGCCGCACTTTCGGGGAACGGTTTGAATGTAGAAATTTCGTGGGAGCGGACCCCGAACGATGACAATGGCGACGGTTTGTATTACGAAATATCCGATGCGGACTCAGAAAGAGTACTCCAGAAAATTTCAGGAACGCATCGGTGGGCGACGGTGCTTGATGAAGTAGGGAGAACATACGCCTATCGAGTAAGGTTAAGCGATCGGGACGGGCTCGGCTCGGCCTACGGAGTCGCAGAAATGCAAACACCGAGTTTCCTTTCGGATATACTTTTTTATAAGAACGCGGCTGGAGTGCCGGTCGCCGATGTGCGTTTCGAAGCATACCCCTTCATTCCTGATGCGTACTGGGATCATACGAATACGAGCTGGAAAGCCATAGTGTTGTACCTGAACAGCGCTGCGGAGAAAGAAGAGTTCTTATCGATCTCGAACAATTTTATTCCGCAGAGCACGAACGTGGGAACGGTGCGTTATGGAACGTGTGCGGGAAGCGAGACGAGCGCACAGAGAGTAATCCTTCCCGATACCGGCGATCGGTGCTCGACGCTGGGCGGCGGATTATATCCGGCATCTTTCGCGTTACCCGAGGACAGGCGGTTCGTGTTCCCAATTGAGTCATCGTCAATCGACTCGCGTGACTATCTTACAATCGCGTTTTATAGTTTTTACGAATCGGGGGAGAGTACTCGTTTCAAACTCGTCGCGACGGATGCAAAACAATATCATTTTCAAACCACTCTTCCACCGTCTCTCCCACCCTCATCACCTGAGGGAATACAGATTGAATTCAATGACTTTCATTCTTTTATAACCGTTTCACCAGGCGCCTCGAGAGACGAGGACTCGCCGGACAACTCTCTTTCTTACGAAGTTCGCATAACGCGCGACGACGAATCTCCCTCGGATGCCGCGTGGCGAGCCGTCCCGCAGGGAGGACACGTTTCTTTCGACGTGGATTATCCCCACACCTATCTCGTGGAATCGAGGGCGCGGGATGGGGATGGAAACGTGAGTGATCCAGCTACTTTCTCTTGGAATTTTCCGGCTTCGTATATTCCGCTTCCTTTTCAACGCCACAGGGAGGAGATACTCCACGGCGCAACAGAGCAGCTTATTACCATAACGCACGACGCGGACATAAACGGTGTCGCGATGTGGCTCGGCGCGGAAGGGGGAGTGTACTGCTGTAGTAAGAGCAAGCTCGTGATCTATGAAGACAACGGCGGCGTTCACGGGAATATGGTCGCCGAGAGCGCGCCCCTGTCGATTTCTGCAGTAGGGTATGACAATGCTCTGAATGCGCAGTGGGAAAAAATATACGAATTTTCCTCGCCGTTCCATCTTGTGGCGGAAAAGCAGTACTGGCTCTCGATAGAGGGAACAGGGGAGCCATCGAATGGGACAAGAATATACGGAAGCGCGGTTGACGCCTATCAGTATGGCCGCTGGAAAGGGGATGGGTGGAAAGATGCCTACTTCTTCCTCCGTCAGGCGCTATGATGTAAGGTTGTTTCTACTTTGTTTTTGTGGCATGATGGGGGTTCAATGGAACTGAGAAACATCGCGATCATAGCCCACGTTGATCATGGGAAAACGACACTTGTGGACGCGCTTTTAAAGCAATCGGAGGACTTCAAATTGAAGGCCGACGCGGTGCAGGAGCTTATTATGGATTCGAACGAACTCGAGCGCGAACGCGGCATCACTATTTTTTCGAAAAACGCTTCCATCAGATACAAAGACACGAAGATTAACGTCGTCGATACGCCCGGTCACGCCGACTTCGGCGGGGAGGTGGAGCGCATCATGCGTATGGTGGACGGCGTGCTTCTCGTCGTCGATGCGAAAGAGGGACCGATGCCGCAGACGAAGTTCGTGCTTCAGAAAGCGATTCAGGCGGGGCATCCGGCGATCGTCGTGGTAAATAAAATCGACAAACAAGACGCGCGTCCCGCGTGGGCGCTTGCGCGCACGTATGATCTCTTTATCGAACTCGGTGCGAACGACGAACAGATCGAATTTCCGGTAATTTATGCCTCGGCAGTCGAAGGAAAAGCGGGGATCGAGCCGCATCTTGAAGAAATGAAAAACATCCAGCCGCTCTTCGAGGCGATCATGAAACATATTCCCGCGCCGAAGATAAACGAGGGAGCGCCGCTCCAGATGCTCACGGTGAATCTTACGTACGACAACTACAAAGGGAAGATTGCGATCGGAAGGTTATATTCGGGCGTACTGAAAAAAGGAATGACGATTGCGCATATTGATCGTCATGGCGAGATCGACAAGGAACAGCTTACCGCCGTCATGCTTTTCGACGGCTTGAGCCGCGTTGATGTCCAGGAAGCATATGCGGGAGATATTGTCGCCGTCGCGGGAATCCCGACTGTTTCGATCGGTGAGACGATTGCCGATGTTCAGAATCCGGTGCCGCTTCCCACGATTACAATCGACGAGCCGACCGTGAAGATGACGTTCGGTGTAAACACTTCGCCTTTTATGGGGAAAGAAGGTGAGTACACCACCTCGCGGAATCTTCGCGAACGCTTGATGCACGAAATCGAAACCGACGTGGCGCTCCTTGTAACGCCCACGAGCTCCCCCGATCGATGGACGGTTGCCGGGCGCGGAGAACTGCACCTCGCGATCTTAATCGAAAAAATGCGCCGCGAAGGATATGAACTCGAGGTTTCAAAACCACAGGTCATCATGAAAGAAGTAGAAGGGGTAACAAAAGAACCAATGGAGCTCGTCTCGATCGAAGTGCCGGAGTCATACTCGGGCGTTGTGATCGAAATGCTCGGGAAACGATTGGGAGTCATGAAAGACATGAAAGTGGATCGGGGAGTCGCCTATCTCGATTTCACGGTACCGACGCGCGGGCTTATCGGCATGCGCAACGAATTTTTGACCTCGACGAGAGGCACGGGAATTATGAACAGCATCTTTCTCGGGTACGAACCGTGGAAGGGTGAGACGACGCATGACACACACGGCTCGATCGTCTCATCCGAATCGGGCATCTCAAACAGTTACGGACTTATGATCGCTCAAGGACGGGGCCAACTCTTTATCGGCCCCGGCGTCGAGGTGTACGAGGGAATGGTGGTGGGACAGAACGCGAAGTCGGAAAATATCCTCGTAAATATCTGCAAGACGAAAGAACTCACCAATTTCAGATCGAAAAATATGGGCATTCAGGAAACACTCGATGTGCCGCGCACGATGGAACTCGAGGATGCCTTGGAATATATCGGGGATGACGAACTTGTCGAGGTGACTCCGAAAACGGTACGCATACGGAAGGCGGTCTTGAAAGACATCGATCGGAGGCGCGCGCGCAGAGAATCCTCATAACTTCCATGGAGAGGAAAAAGGCACGGGTTCGGAAGATGATTGCGGTCTTGAAGAACCTTTTTCCGTCTGCAAGAACGGTGCTTCGGTATCGCACGCCGTGGGAGCTTCTGGTCGCGGTCGTACTTTCCGCACAGTGCACCGATAGGCGGGTAAATGAGGTAACGAAAACGCTTTTCAAAAACTACAAGAGTGTACGCGCTTTTGCGCGCGTTTCCCAGAAAGAACTCGAGCGAGCGATCTATTCGACCGGTTTTTATAAAATGAAGGCAAAACATCTCCGGGAAGCGGCGAAGATTATATGTAATCGTTTCAACGGTAAGGTGCCTCGCACGATGGACGAGCTTTTAACGCTTCCGGGCGTCGCACGAAAAACGGCGAACATCATTCTCGGAGTCGCATTCGGAACGATAGAGGGGGTAGCGGTGGACACTCACGTACGGCGATTCGCGCTTAAGTTTGATCTTACGGATCACACTGACCCAAAGCGGATCGAGCGCGATCTCATGGAACTGGTGCCGCGGAAGGAGTGGCTCGATTTCAACCACCGGCTCGTGGAATATGGAAGGCGCTGCTGCCCCGCGCGCCGGCACGACTGTAAGAACCATCCGCTTACGAAAGTTTATCCGAGAGCAACGCGCATCTGGCCGAAAGCGAAGTAATCAATACTATCGAGGCCGGGCCTCGATAGTATTGTGGATAACTTTATCGAGGCCGGGCCTCAATAATCATGAAGATAAACCCCGCAGTAAAGAAAAAATTTCAAAAAGAAGTTTGGAATTTCTACAAGCATCACCGCCGCGATTTGCCGTGGCGGCGTACGCATAACCCCTACGAGGTTTTTGTTTCGGAGGTGATGCTCCAACAAACGCAGGTTACGCGCGTCGTCCCGAAATATGCCTCTTTTTTGAAACGATTTCCCAATTTTTCCGTACTCGCCCGGGCATCATCCAGGGAAGTTCTCGAGGAGTGGCAGGGGATGGGATATAACCGCCGCGCGCTTGCTTTAAAAAAAGCGGCGGAGGTTGTCGTGAAACGCCATAAAGGAAAGCTTCCGAGAACAATCGAGGAACTCTCACTGCTTCCCGGGATTGGAAAAGCGACGGCGGGTGCAATTCTCGCCTATGCCTTCGAGATTCCCGTGCCGTTTATCGAAACGAACATCCGGAGAACTTTTATTTATTTTTTCTTTCCCCGCGCCCGCAAGGTGAAAGATGAAAATATTATGGAGGTAATCGGCGCGCGTATCGACAAGCGCCGTCCGCGCGAATGGTATTACGCCGTAGTCGATTTTGGCGCCTGGCTCGGGAAAAGCCGGGAAAACCCAAACAGAAAAAGCGCGCACTACAGGAAACAGCCGCCGTTTAAAGGTTCGCTTCGCGAACTTCGGGGAGCGATAGTAAAGGCGCTTCTGGATAAAAAAGAAATTTCTCTTTCCATTCTCGTCCGATCTCTCCCCGCACCGAAAACAAAGATCGAGGATGCAGTTGAGGCGCTCCTTCGGGAAGGGTTTCTCATAAAGAAAGGAGGTAAGATAAGGATGGTATAATGGAAAAACGAGAAGGCTCATCTTCGTCGTTATCGGAGTAGTGATACTGGGCGTCGCCGCTTATTTTCTTTTCTTCTCGGGTCGTTCGAATTTTGTGCCGTTCAAAAGCGACACTATTGGGATAGAGGTTGAATATCCGGCCGACGTGTTCGCCGCGACGACTACGACTGCGCACATTCCCCCGAGTTTGAGAAAAAATACGAGGGTCCCACATTGATTCACACGGCTCCGTACCGGCACTGTGATGAATCCGGACTTCCGGGGAGTTGTACTCCTACCACAAAGGATATAAGTATCGGCTTCTTTAAGGTCCCGAAGTCATTCACTGAGATGAAAAACACGCTCCAATCTCCTGATCTGTTCGGCGATCTTGTCAAACCGATCGTGATCGCGGGCCGCGATGGAGTCATGTTCGAGAGCGGTGCGGAAGGGGAAGGGGCGTTCTTTTATTTCCTTCCGCTTGATGTGTCGGATACGCTTGTTATTGCGAGAACCTATATAAACGAAGAGGCGTTGATTCTCTATGAAAATGCGAGCGGTTTTATCGCCTATGCGGATCAAGAGAGATTGTTTAACGAAATCATTAAAACCCTTGAGTTTCAAGACGAGTAGCAGGTCTGATACAATAGAATCATGAGTAAAAAAGTTGACCCTCGGCTTTCTTCGGGATTTCGTGACTATCTTCCGGAGGAGATGATAGCACGAGAAGGCATGCTTGACACGATACGAGGCGCGTTCAGAACATTCGGATTTCTTCCGCTCGATACTTCCATGGTCGAACGCGAAGAGGTGCTTACGGGCGGCGATCCGAATTTCAAGAAACAGATCTTCAACGTGGGTATGAAAGGCAAGAAGGAGAAACTGGCGCTTCGTTTCGATCTGACGGTGCCGCTCGCGAGAGTCGTTGCGGCGCGGAGAAACGAACTCTATCAGCCGTTCAAACGTTATGAAATAGGAAAGACATGGCGCGGGGAACGCGCACAAGCAGGAAGATTCAGGGAATTTTTGCAGTGCGACGCCGACATCGTGGGATCGGAGAGTACCGCTTCGGATGCGGAGATTCTCGCGTTGGTCTACGAAGTGATGCGCGCACTTGAGGCACCTCGGTTTGTCATCAAGGTGAATAATAGAAAGATTCTGAACGGGCTTCCGGTGTTTGCTGGTTTTCCTCAGTCGAAAATGCACAACGTTCTGCGTACGATCGATAAACTTGATAAACAGGGATGGGTCTCGGTCGCGAAAGAACTCGAGAGACCGGATGGAGGAAGACTCTCGAAGGCGGTCATAATGAGAATAAAAAAATTCCTGGACTCCGTGAATGCGCGTGCGCCGCTTGCCGCGGTGGAAGAACTTTTTGCGGATATTCCGGTTGCAATGGAAGGAGTGAAAGAAATCGAGTCGATTGGGAAGCATCTCGAGGCACTCGGCGTTCCCGAGCGCGCGTGGGTTTTCGATCCTTCAATCGCGCGCGGACTCGGCTACTACACCGGTATGGTGTTCGAGACGTTGCTTCTCGATCTGCCGGAGTTCGGAAGTATGTGCTCGGGAGGGAGGTACGACGGATTGGTCGCGAACTTTTCGAATATGTCCGTACCGGCCGTCGGGTTGTCGGTGGGGCTCGATCGTCTTTTTTCCGCACTCGAAAAATTGAAACGCATCCCCTCGTCGGGAACGCGCGCGGAGACAATCGTATTGAACTTCGATCCGGAAACGGAGTATGAATGTGAGACGCTCACGACGGAACTCCGCCGCGCGGGGATTGCAGCCGATTTTTATTATGGAGGAGAAAAAACATTAAAAGGCCAGCTTGCGTATGCCGCGAAGGCCGACTATCACGTCGTACTTATCTTGGGGAGCGAGGAATGGAAGAAAAACATGGTGCAGGTGAAGGATATGCATCGCCACAGTCAGGAAAATATCCCGCTTCGCGAGGTATCGAAAACAGTGGAGCGGCTTTGTGCTGAAGGAAGGTAATTATGAAACAGGAAGAAAAGGAACGGGCACTCCGGGAACTTCGTGAAGAAATGAAGGCGGATGAATTGCTCCCGCTTCGGAAATCGAACTTCGTGTTCGGTGAGGGAAGCGCAACAAGCGCCGTAATGTTCATCGGCGAGGCACCGGGATTTTATGAAGACAAGCTCGAACGTCCCTTCGTGGGGAGAGCGGGAAAACTTTTAGATCGTCTAATCGAAGCCGCGGGGTGGAAGCGCGGGGACGTTTACATCTCGAATATCGTGAAACGCCGCCCGCCGGGGAATCGTGATCCGCTCCCGGAAGAGATTGATGCCTACAAGCCCTATCTTGCGAGGGAGATAGAAATCCTGAATCCGAAGATTATCGTACCCTTGGGGAGATTTTCGATGAACTACTTC
>DAIDBF010000012.1 GCA_027310235.1 bacterium
CGACGTTCGAGGAGGAGTCTGTGGTTGCTCCGCAGCCCGAAACGCCGGCGCTTTCGCTCCACGCGCTTGAGACGGGTTCCGGTGCCGAAGCAAAGAAGAAAGAAGAATCGGAAGAAGTATTGGATGTGGAAGAGCTCCGAATCGCTTTGAAAGAAGCGCTGGAGAAAGTAAAGAAGGGGGAGTAAAAAGCTTGGCCAAGTCTTACCCACTTTTTACCACGCCCCACTCCGCATTAAAGGGAAAAGAGGTTGTTGGTGTGGAACGTTAGTTCTTCTCCACTCTTTCTATGTACTCTCCTGTCGTGGTGTTTACTCGCACCACATCTCCTTCGTTGATGAAGAGGGGAACGTTCACCTTTGCTCCCGTCTCAAGTGTCGCAAGTTTGTTGCCTCCCTGCGCGGTATTGCCTTTGATTGCGGGTGGAGCTTCCGTAACTTTCAGATCCATTTTTATGGGAAGTTCCACGTTGATGATCTTTTCCTCGAACTTGTCGGCGGTGACGTCGGTGTTCGCTTTTAAAAATTGTACCCCCCCTCCGATTGCTTCGGCGGAAAGTTTGAAACGATTCTTCGGATTTCCGGCTTCATGAAACCAGTACTCGCCGCGGCTCTCATAGATGAACTTCACGGGCATCGCGATAATCTCCGCTTCTTCGAATGTATCGTTTACGTGCGCGGCGAACTCCTGCACCTTGCCGCTTAAGAGATTCTTGATTTTGAGTTGAGCCACAGGTTTTCGCTGCTGCATGCGGATGAACGCGTATTCAAGGACGCGATAAGGATCGCCGTCTTTTACGAAGACAGTCCCGATTTTGAGTTCGTTGTAGGAAAGTCGAGCCATAGGAACGGAATTTTTAATTTCCAATTTTTAGCCAATTTGAAAAATCGTGAATGTTAAATGTTCAAAACATTGCGACATTAAACCTTGGTTAAAAATTTCAAATTTCGAATTAAAAATTGGTTACAACCCATTCTATTGAAATTCTTCCAAAATTTCAAGGCGGAAAAAACAAACCCCGTACTCTCAAAGTCGAAGAGTACGGGATGATAAAATGGTTAGTTATAGATGAGGCATCGAGGCACCATTCTGGTCCGTAGGAAGAAGTTTTACTATCCCCACCGAAAAGAACAAAATACTGGCAAGCGTGTAATATAAGAGCCAGATATTGTTGGAAAATATCACTCCTGTTATTATGCCTGCAACCCCAATAATTATAAGGAAGATGCAAAAACTCTTTTGTTTTCTTTCTTCTCTCGGTTTTATTGAAAAATAAACACCGAGGACAAAAAGAGAAATACCCAGTATTGGAAGGACTTGAGATTGTGCGGTATTGTCCGTGGATCTGAATAGACCAACCAATACTGCACCAATTAGAACCAGTACGGGAAAAATACTTTTCCGAATCATGTTTTCCTCTTTAAAGTTACGATTTAAACGCAATACAAAGTTTATTAATTTATGTCAAGGAATGAAATAAAAAAAGTTTTTGTCGGACTTTCCGGAGGAGTGGACTCTTCGGTCGCGGCATATCTGCTTAAAAAACAAGGATATGACGTTACCGGCGTTTTTATCCGTTCGTTCAATATCGACGGATGCGAGGAAAGGGACGCGGAGGATGCGCGTCGCGTCGCCGAGCACCTTGGTATCCCTTTTTACGTGTTCGACTTTGAGAAAGAATATAAGAAGAAGGTGGTGGAGTATATGGTTCAGGGATACAAGCACGGTATCACACCGAATCCGGATGTGATGTGCAACAAGGAGATTAAATTCGGCTTATTTTTGAAGAAAGCGCGCGCCATGGGGGCGGATTATGTTGCGACGGGGCACTACGCGTTACTTCGCCGGAATCCTCTTTCGAGAACCGGGCGTTCGCTCACTCCTGCGGTGAGCACCGCCCTGCGCTCTCGGCCGCAAAACTTTCGCTCTGCGAAAGGCCAAGCTTTTGCGGCCTCCGAGAGCTTCTCTCAAGAGGATTCCGGCTCGTTTTCTTTATTTGAGGGGGTGGATAAAAATAAAGATCAATCGTATTTCTTGTGGACGCTCACGCAGGATCAGCTGAAGTTTTGTCTCTTCCCGATCGGGAAATACGCGAAGCCGAAGGTGCGTGAGATCGCGAGGAAGGCAGGTCTGCCGACGGCGGAGAAAAAGGATTCACAGGGAATCTGTTTTTTGGGCGAGGTAGAGCTCGGTGAGTTTTTGAAACGTTACATTAAACCAAAGAAAGGGTCGGTAATCGACACAGACGGCAAAAAAGTAGGAGAACATGACGGCGTATTCTTTTATACCGTAGGTCAGCGGCATGGTCTCGGGCTTGGTGGCGGGGAGCCGTACTACATCACGGAAAAAATTCTGAAGACTAACACGATTGTCGTAGCGCGGGGAAGCAATAATCCGGCGCTTTTCCGGAAGGAGGTAGAAATTGCAAGTGTGAATTTCATATTACCAAGTTTTCACAGACTACTAGCTACTCATCGCCAGTTTTCGGTTTTCGCTCGTATCCGCTATCGTCAGCCGCTTGTGAAGGCGACGCTCGAATTAGGTCCGCCAGCTGGCGGATGGAATAAGCC
>DAIDBF010000041.1 GCA_027310235.1 bacterium
CTGGTTTTCGTGCGGCCCCCCCTGAAGTCCGGGAAATACGTTTTTATCCACCAGCTTCGACAACTCGCCCTTCGAGAAGATCATTGCCGCGCGCGGACCGCGAAGCGTTTTGTGTGTTGTCGTGGTCACCACATCCGCATGGAGGAACGGTGAGGGATATACCCTTCCCGCAACGAGTCCGGCGAAGTGGGACATATCGACGAGGAGGTAAGCGCCAACAGCATCGGCAATCGCTCTCATTTTTTTGAAGTTCACGATCCGCGAGTATGCGGTTGCGCCGGCGATAATAAGTTTCGGTTGTTCTTTTTTAGCAATCCGCATCACCTCACCGTAATCGATCTCCTCCGTTTTTTTGTCCACGCCGTAAGGAACCTGTACCCAGAGTTTCCCCGTAATGCTTACCCTGTGTCCGTGCGTAAGGTGTCCCCCCATCGCCAAGGACATCCCCATGATTTTTTCACCCACCGGCACTAACGCATGCAAGACCGCAAGATTTGCGGGAGATCCGGAGTAGGGTTGGACGTTCACGCTCCATTTCTTGGGCGAGAGGGAAAAAAGCCTGAGCGCTCTCTTCTTTGTCAGCTCCTCGACTTCATCCATATACACATTACCGCCGTAATAGCGGGCGTGCGGATACCCTTCCGCGTACTTGTTCACAAATACGCTCCCTAATGCTTCGCGTACGTCTTTCGAGACGTAGTTTTCGGAAGCGATCAAGTTCAGCGTATTGTTCTGGCGTTTCGTTTCCTTCTCAACGAGTTTTTTTACTTCTTTATCTTTCATTTTCTTATAATTTACACCAACCGAAGAAAAACCGCCATCGGATTGTGGCGGTTCTTCGCGGTAATTTCGTTATCCGCCTGCGCGAGAATACCCCGGGCGTGAGCCCGGGGATGAGAGCGTGGCGGACCCTTCGAAGCTCGTAAGAGCGAAGGAGGGTGCTTCGGCGGATTCCGCCGAAGAAATGCAAGATACCGCGGGCTTACGCCCGCGGAGCTTCATTTGTTCAGGAGGTTTCCCAAATCATCCAGCGATTTCTGTTCATCTCCAATGCCGGAGAACGGATCGGGTTTTTGTGCAGAAGAGGTCGCGGTTGAGGTGGCGGGAGTCGAACTCGCCTCTACAATCGGCTGGGTGTCTTGATTCCCGGACTGTGGCGCTTGCTGACTTTCGGAAGGAATGAAAAGGAGGGGAATATATGCCGCAATAAGCCCCACCCCGACGATGACGACAACGATGACAAGCACTATTTTATTTTTTGCCAGCTTTTCCATCCCAGTAGTAGAAACTCGATAATTGTTATACCATCTCTTATTTTTCTCGAGAAGCCTTTTTATTTTTTCTCCCAGCGGTCAGTGAATCGAGAGCTATGCGCTCCGCGCTCAATCGAGTTTTCACTACTGGGCATCGCTGTTTCATTAGATAAGTTGACCTTGAGGCGATTCTTCCTCTTCCTTATAAGGTAGTTCAAGTTTTTTCATTTGGGAAGTGTTTCTGTCGGGAATCCAGAGGTATCCTTTCTCGCGGATAAGATCGAATATTTCTTTTGTGATTTTCACGTCGTTTACGCAGTATTCTTTGAGTTTCTCGATTTCTCCGCGGCGATAGAGCTCGATCGCCTCCATGCCGTGGCCGGTCTTTCCCGCACCGATGTTCGCCTCCGCGAGAATTCCGAGTCCGATGCGCCGGCCAAGTTTTTCCTCCACCTCTTCCAGGATGTCGTAGTGGGGAATCGAGGCGACGTTAAAGCTGAAGTATTTTCCGAGAACCGGTATGTCAAACCGCTTGCTCGCAAAACCGACAATAAGCTTCGCGCGCCTCAGCATCTCTCCGAGTGCGGGAAGTTCGTGCTCATCAAAACAAAAATACTTATCCTCGTCATAGGAATACACGGCGACTACCGAGACGTCGAGATCTTTCAGGTTTTCGCGCCCGCCGACATCATCAAAAGAGTTTTTCGTTTCGATATCAAAAACTAATCTATCCATACAAAAAGTCACGAGATACACCCGTCACACATATTTATCCGCCACCTTCGAGGCCGCATAGCTTTCGGGCTTCGTCTTCGGCTCGAAGTTGTGCGCACGCACCATACCCACCACCTCCTGGATGAGCGCCTTCGTGGGGCCGCGCTCTCCCACATCCACGTGAATTTCAAAATCCCACTTCATCGCGATTCCTTCCTTCGCGGCCTTCTCCGTAACTTCTTTCATCTCGGTGATAAACACGTTCGCCACATCGAGCGAGAGTAGTACTTCCTGGATGATGCGGTCGTGAAGATTATAGAACTTTCCCATCTTCGCGCGGCGATAGAAGTACCGGCCGCCGTTCCCCACGCGGTGTACCACGATTGCGGTCACGAAATCGGCGCTCTTATCTTCCAAGTGCAGCGAATCGCTTCCAATGACGATCTTATACTCCGCTTTCGGTTTGTTTTTAATAAACCCCACAATCTCGTTCACCACCTGGTGAACGTCCACCTGCAAGCCGTAAGAAGTATTGAAAGTCAATGACATACATAAAAAGTACTCCCTTGTTGGGGGCGTTGTCAAAGATGAGAAAGGGAACTTGTTTTTCCTTCTCGTCAGCAGAAAGTTTCACTCGGATATCGTTCGTCTCACGTCTCCTCCGCAAATAAAAACCTCGCCGCGAGCGGCGAGGTTTTTTTCAAGAACCTCTCGGTTCTCGACGGGCTTCGCCCTCTTTCCTCCACGGGGAAACTCCCGTTTCCCCGACCCCCTTCTCATTCATCATCCGCATTCACCCCCGCGGCAAGCCGCGGGGTATTCTGCGGATGATGAATAAACGGAGTTGAAGGAACTCGCCCCGCGTACGGGGTTCAAACACCTTCAATTCCTATTACATTAATTGAATCTCTTATGCAGTTCCTCAAATAACTTTTTATATTCTTCGGGGTGAGACACAAAATCGGGGTTCCCATTCCCGATTATTTTTTCAAGTTCTCGGAACGGAACAAATCGCACCTCCGAGACCTCTTCCTTCTGAAGTTCCATCCTTGAGAGCTCTGCGTCTAACCGCACGAGAAATACATCGTTTATCTCGTTATTGATGTAGGTGCCGTTATTCGAAACGGATTTTTGAGACACCGTGAATAAGTATTCGAATTTTTCCGCACCTAAGGTTAGTCCTAGTTCTTCTTCCGTCTCTCTCTCTGCGCAAATTGCGGGCGTTTCCCCCGCGGAAACGTGCCCCGCGCTCGGAATGTCCCACATATTCGGGTGATTGTCTTTTTGGGGGGCGCGTTTCTGAATCAATAACTCTCCCTTCGAATTTACGATCCACACGTGCACCGCGCGATGCCAGTCGCCGCCGCGATGCACTTCGGATTTTAATTTTTTCACACCCGTAGGGCTTCCGTTTTCGTTTATTACATCGATGTATTCTTCCATATCGTTGTGGGCGCTGAGGGGTTCGAACCCCCGGCCTTCGCAGTGTAAATGCGACGCTCTAACCAACTGAGCTAAGCGCCCTTATCTTGAGAGTATAGGATAAACGTTATTACGTCTGCAAATCGGGGGCTAAATATGATATGAAGATCATATTCCCTTTTTCTCAAAGAGATCTAATGATCGCGGGTTTATTTCTTTTCTGGGGAGAGGGTTCAGAATCTAAAATGCCGGAAATAGAGGTTACCAACACGGACCCTGCTATTCCAAAGTTCTTTATTCATTGGGTAACAAACTTCTTGAAATTAGACAGAGATAGAATAAAAATACATCTCCACCTTTATAGTGATATGAATGTTGAAAAAGAAATTGAATTTTGGTCGTCCACCCTAAAGACACCAAAAACTCAATTTATAAAGCCTTACATAAAGAAAAACTCTTCAAAACTCATAAATAGAGGCACCTTTGGACACGGCACGTGTACAATAAGAGTCGGAAATGCTAGGGTTGGCGAAAAAGTACAGATGGGATTAAAATCAATCCGAGATTATTTCGGCCCGTAGCTCAATGGTAGAGCAGTCGGCTTATATCCGAAAGGTTTTGCAGGTTCGAGTCCTGCCGGGCCGACAATCGTTTACGCCTTTAACGCGACTTGTTTCAAGTTGAAGCTTTTGATAATCGCGTAGAATTCATCCTGTTCGAGGGTCTCTTGTTCCATTAAGATGTGTGCGATCTTATCGAGAATGTTTTTGTGGCCCGTGATAATTTTTTTCGCGGCATCGAACGCTTTTTTAATAAAGAGGTTTACTTCTTCGTCGATCACGCCGCTTGTTGCTTCGGAATAATCCTTTGCCGAGGAAAGCTCTCTTCCGAGGAAAATGAGATCCTGCGTTTTTCCGAATGTTCTCGGCCCCAGCTTCTCGCTCATGCCGTACTCGGTAACGAGCCGGTGCGCCATCTCGGTCGCCTGCCTCAAATCATTCGACGAGCCGGTGCTCACGTCTTTAAACACGACCGACTCGGAAATAAATCCGCCGAACGAAACCGCAAGATCCGCGAGAAACTCCGTCTTTGTCTTCAAATGCCGTTCTTCGATCGGCAGTTTCAAGGTGTATCCGCCCGCCATGCCGCGGCTCACAATCGAAACCTTATGCACCGGATCTGCTCCCTTTAAAGAAGCGGCGACAAGTGCGTGGCCCGCTTCATGGTACGCGGTGATCTTCTTTTCGTTATCCGAGATTGTGCGGCTCTTTCGCGCGGGCCCGAGCATCACCTTTTCAATGGAATTAACAAGATCAAGCTGCGATACTTCTTTCTTGTTGTTCCGCGCCGCGAGAATCGCCGCTTCATTCATAAGATTCGCGAGATCCGCACCCGCGAAGCCGGGGGTGCGAACGGCGATAGTTTTCAAATCCACGCTTTTCCCGAGCGGCTTGCCCTTCGCATGGATTTTCAAGATCTCTTCCCTGTCTTTTATATCAGGAAGATCGAGAACCACTCTTCGATCGAAGCGGCCGGGACGGAGAAGCGCCGCATCCAGAACGTCGGGGCGGTTTGTCGCCGCCATTACGATTACATTCGAATCGCGCTCGAAGCCGTCCATTTCAACCAAGATCTGGTTTAAGGTCTGTTCGCGTTCGTCGTGCCCGCCTCCCAAGCCCGCGCCGCGTTCGCGTCCCACCGCATCAATTTCGTCTATAAATATTATGGAAGGCGCAGCGCGCTTCGCCGTCTGAAACAGATCTCTTACTCTCGAGGCGCCGACGCCCACGAACATCTCGACAAACTCGGAAGCGGAGAGGTGGAAGAAGGGGACATTTGACTCTCCGGCAACCGCTCTCGCGAGTAACGTCTTTCCCGTACCGGGCGCCCCCATGAGGAGCACGCCCCTCGGGATGCGCGCGCCGATATCCAAAAACTTCTTCGGGCTTTTCAAAAAATCAACGACTTCTTCAAGTTCTTCTTTCGTCTCCTTGAGTCCCGCGACATCTTTGAACGTTACCTTATCGCGATTCGGAGAAAAAAGTTTTATGTTCACCTTCCCGAACGTGAAGGCCTGGTTCGCGCCGCCTTTTGCCTGTCTGAAGATCCACCAAAAAATCAGAATCATCGCGAGGATAGGGAGTACCGTCGGCAAGAGAATACCCGCCCAGTAGCGGGCACCGCTTTCGTCGGTAACACTCACGTCAACTTTCTGAAGCGCCTCCGGCGAGACGCCGTAGTTTTTCATGGTTTCAACGATGCCGGTCTCGGTCTCTTTCTTCGATGTCGCTTTCGATCCATCGGTGAATACTACATTCAACGTGTCGCCGCTCACCGCGATCGACTTTACCGCACTTCCTTCAACTTTCTGCGCTAGAGCGCCGATTGAGATTGTGCTCGGTTCTTCTGCGGGCGTCAGAAAGAACGAGAACACGAGAGCAAGAAGCACGAGAAACGTGACAATTCCAAGAAAACTTTTTCCGAATTTTCCCATGGTTTTTTAATACACCACATTCTAGCGCACTTTCCACATCAACGCAAAAATACTCATGCTACAAAATACAAATTCTCCGTGTAGGCGCGACCGCAACTCAGAGAGGCGAGCAAGCTTGGTCTCCCCGAAGGGAGTTGCGAGCCGAGAGCGTAGGGTGCGGAATGCCACTGGAGCATTCCGACATCCGGTGCGGGAGTGCTTATGCGGAGAATTTGATAAGAAATTAGTCCTTCTTTAATTTCAGCGTGATTCTCCTCTCTTCCGGTTTCACCGATTGCACGATAAACGTTCTCGATTCTCCCGCGACAAGTTCTTTTTTCATCTCCGGAATGCCGCCGAAATCCGTCACATGCACCTGGCCCTGTAGATCGTGATCAAGATTCACAAGCGCACCGAACTGCGTGAAGGCATAGACGGTTCCTTTCACTTCGTCGCCCTCTTTAAGGAACGCGCCCGCTTTCTCCCAGGGGTTTTCCTTGAGCGCTTTCAAGGAGAGCGAAATGCGGCCGTTTTTAATGTCCACGATCTGCGCCCTTACCACGTCGTCGATCTTCATTACTTCTTTCGGATTATCGATGATGCGGTGATCGATTTCCGACACGTGAATAAAGCCCTCAACGACCGGATTGTCGGTGAATCGCACGAACGCACCGAAATCAGCAACGCCCGAAACGACTCCTTCGATGATTTGCCCCACGCTGTAGTGTTCCGCAAGCTCTTTCGCGCTCAATTCCTGAGCGGCTTTTTCCGAAACAATAAGCTTGTTCGTCCTCGAATTCACATCAATGATCTTGGCTTCGAGTTCCTGCCCTACAAGCAACTGGAGCGCCTGGAGGATTTTTCCTTTTTCGTCGACGCCGACTCTCGGGTAATGCTCGTTTGAGAGCTGGGATACTGGAAGGAATCCGGGGAGCCCCCGCACGTCGGCCATGAGTCCTCCTTTATTGAAACCGTTTATTTTGAGCTTCAGCACCTCCTCTTTTTCCTTGAGTTCCTGCACTTCGGCCCATGCGCGTTGCTTGTCCGCCTCGGAGAGCGAGAGTTCCACGTAGCCGTCTTCGTTGTCAATATCGATCACTTTCGCGTGGACGGGATCGCCCGCCTTCAAACCACGCACGAGTTCCCGCGCGTTTTGGAGTTCGCCGCGATATACCACTCCCGTACCGTGCTTCCCAAGATCAACAAGGAGCATCTTCGATCCTTTCTCGATCACCGTTCCCTGCACCAGATCGCCGATCTTCAACGTTGCAAAAAGAGACGGCTCGTCCTTGAGGAGTTGGGTAATAACCGTCATGTTTCCGGGCTTCATAATCTGCATATCCAGTAGTGAAAATTCGATTGGTTTTGTCTTTATTTTATATTTATTGACCTTGGAATATCTGTATCTTTATCGATGTCGTCCAGTATATGGAAGTCTGTATGATCGAGTTTCTACTACTGGACATACGATAAGGAGGGTAACACGAAAACGGATTGCGGCGCAAGGGAAGAGACGGTACAATAAAGACAACGTCATGACCCAGTAGTGAAAACTCGATTATGCGCAAAGCGCGTAATTTCTGTGATTGCTAGTCTGGGTAATGAAAACAAGAAGGTTTTTGAAAGGCCAATAATACTATGACAACCATCGAGTTTCTACTACTGGGATGATCATCACTTATCAGGGGGACGACTACTTCAAATTGCAGTCGGGGCAGCTTACAGTGCTCATCGATCCCGTAAATCAGCGTTCCTTCAAGGGAGCAACGGTGGTGTTAAATACCGTGCGTCCCGCGAAAACGCAGCCATCGGAGGAGGGCGGTTTTTGGATCGATCACCAAGGCGAGTACGAAGTACAGGGAATTCATATCGCGGGAGCTTCCCTGGAAGAAAAAACCGAAGGAGAAAAAACCGCATATCGGATTATATTCGATGAAGTAGCGTTCGGTATTCTCGGATACTGCGCGAAAGAACCGGGATCAAGAGTTCAGGAGCTGCTTCAGGAATGCGACGTGTTACTGCTTCCCGGAAGCGGCAAGCCGTTCATCCCGATCGAGGCGGCGGCGAAACTCATCCGCCAGCTCGAACCGAGCGTCGTCATTCCTTCGCTCGGAGAGCATTACAAACCGTTCCTTAAAGAACTGGGGCAAGAGAAGGTTGACACCGAGGAGAAGTTCGTATTCAAGAAAAAAGATCTGCCGCTCAAGGCGATGGCGGTTCATCCTCTCGCGCCCAAAAAATCCTAACCACGATGCGGGGATTTCTTTTTAAGATCCAACATTTTATCGGGGAGCTTCAACGTGCCGACCTAAAGACAAGAAAACGATGGCTTATCGGCCTCTCGGGCGTCTCCATGATTTTCGTCGTCATACTCTGGGTTGTATATCTGAACGTGACCTTCCCTTCCTATAACAGTAACGACATCGCCGGAACGGCGACCTCGACTCAACAAGAGACTGCCGAAGCCGCTCCGCAACAAGAAACGGTGCCGCAGACGTCGGGAACTTCATTCTTCGATACGCTGGGACGCGGGCTTCGAATTTTAGGAGGTGAAATCACAAACGGATTCCGTACGCTCGGAGTGTCGGTCGTCGAGCTTTGGAATACCACAACGGACACTTTCTCGAAGACGAACTCGTATGACTTTAAGAAGCAGGAAACGCCTTCCGTCGAAAGCGCGGGCACAACTACCCCGGATCCGGTTCCTCCTACGCCGCTTCCCGAGCTTCCGGGAGCGAAGAAGCCGTAGTATCATACTCTCGAGACACAACACGTTATTGTCATGCCTAATAAAAAACCACCCGAGGAACCGAGCGTTCCGAATCAGCAAATAGAACCGCGCGAGATCACCGAGGAACTCCGCGAGTCATACCTCGACTACGCGATGTCGGTCATCGTTTCGCGCGCGCTTCCCGATGTGCGGGACGGCATGAAGCCGGTGCAACGAAGAATTCTGTGGGCGATGTGGGACTCCGGCCTTACCCACGGCGTGAAGTTCAGGAAATCGGCGAATGTGGTAGGCGAGGTGCTCGGCCGATACCATCCGCACTGCGACACGGCGGTCTACGATGCGATGGCGCGCATGGCGCAGGATTTTTCGCTCCGTTATCCCCTGATTGACGGACAAGGGAACTGGGGATGTTTTACCGGCGACACAAAAGTAAAACTCGCGGATGGAAGAAGTGTCTCATTTAAAACGCTTGTGAAGGAGTACGCGGCAGGGGGAAAAAATTACACTTATACCTTTAATCATGAGACGCAAAAAATCGAGATTGCTGAAATACTTCACCCGCGCCTTACCCGTAAGAATGCGGAAGTAGTGCGGGTTATATTGGACAGCGGTGAGTCGGTGGAATGTACGCCGGACCATAAATTTATGATGCGCGACGGAAGCTATAAATCCGCGCAGAAATTGCAACCCGGTGACTCGCTTATGCCCGGTTATATGCGCCTCTCGACTAGAGAGGATGATGTGCACGCGGTAGGGTATACCATGATTCATCAGCCAGTTTCCGCCTTATGGGACTGGTC
>DAIDBF010000060.1 GCA_027310235.1 bacterium
CTTTAAGATGGCGCATGATCCAAGAGTTACCAAAGTAGGGAAGTGGCTCCGAAAATTCAGAATCGACGAGTTTCCGCAGGTAATAAATGTGCTTCAGGGACGTCTCGCGCTTGTGGGACCGCGACCGCACGAACCCGAAGAAGTGGCCCGGTATCCCGAGGAGTTTAAAATAGTTACGCGCGCACGCGGAGGGCTTACCGGCCTCTCACAAGTGAAGGGGGCATCGCTCCTGCCGTTCCTCAAGGAACTCGAGTTCGATAAAGAATACCTCGATCACCAGTCCGTGTTGCTGGACACGCAGATTCTCTGGAAGACGTTTATAATCTTCTTTTCCAACCCCACCGGCGTATAATCAACATCAATCTATCGAGGCCGGGCCTCGATAATATTGGGGATAACCTTATTGAGGCCGGGCCTCGATAAAATGCAGACCGGGAGGGAAAACCGTGATATAATCCAGGTATCTTATGATTGTTTTTGCGGCAACGCGGGTACTCATCATGTTCGCGCTTTCCTTCACGGTGGCGCTTCTTCTTACTCCGTTTGTATTCCGCATCCTCGAACGCTTCAACTTGAGAAAGAGTAATATCCGTGACGAAAAAAGCGCGCCGATATTCCATCAATTTCACAAGGACAAGGCGAACACGCCTACGATGGGCGGCATCATTATCTGGGTTACCGTACTCGGGCTCGCGCTTCTTTTCTTCGTGTTCGGCAATCTGTTCGATGGGTTCGCGGATTACTTTAACTTCGTGAACCGCTCGGAGACCTATCTTCCGCTCGCCGCGCTCTTCCTTGCGGCAATCGTGGGGCTTATCGACGATCTTATGGGGATTAGGGGAAAGGGGCCGCACGGCGGCGGATTGAGAATGAAACACAAGATTCTTCTTTATACCGGCGTCGCGGTGCTCGCGGCATGGTGGTTTTATTTCCGTCTCGGCTGGCAGACGCTCTATGTTCCCTTTATAGGAACGTTCGACATCGGCTGGTGGTACATACCGTTTTTCATCTTTGTACTCGTTGCAAGCGCGTTTTCCGCGAACGAAGCGGATGGCTTGGACGGACTTGCGGGAGGAGTACTCCTTTTTTCCTTCGCCGCGCTCACGGTCGTCTCGTTCGTCCTGCACCGCTATGACCTCGCCGTCATGCAAGCGGCGATCATAGGATCGCTTCTCGCATTTTTGTGGTTTAATATCCATCCGGCCAAGTTCTTCATGGGAGATACAGGCTCGATGTCTTTAGGGATCACTTTGGGCGTGATCGCAATGCTCACGGACACCGCGCTCTTCCTTCCGTTCTTCGCGTCCGTCTTGATTCTCGAATCCGGTTCTGTAATCCTCCAGGTAGCAAGTAAAAAACTGCGAAAGAAAAAATTATTCCAATCGACACCAATTCATCACCACTTTCAGGCGCTCGGATGGCCCGAGAGCCAGATCACGATGCGATTCTGGATTATCGGCGCTTTAACCACGGTCCTGGGACTCGTGTTATTTTTCCTCGCCGAGTTCGCATAAGTATCACTCATCCCTCATATAAATGAATACTCTCATAAAAAATGGAATGGTATATGACGGCACAGGCGCTCCGCCGCAAAAGACGGACATACTCATACAAGAAACGAAGATCGCGCGGTTCGGGAGTTTCCGGAGAGAAAGCGCGAACACGACAATCGATGCGACCGGCGCTATGGTAACGCCCGGGTTCATCGAGATCGGATTCGATGCGGAAGGACCGAATGGAATTTTGAATCCCGCTTCGGCGTTACCGCTCCTCGAGAAAGGCGTCACGACAGTCATCGGAGGGAACAATGGTATTTCGTTCGCGCCGTTTTCCTCGAAGACGGGCGCCGCGATACGGGAATGGGGGAGTGCGTCTCCGAACGTCCACTGGAGCTCGGTAAAAGAATTCCTCTCGGTGCTCGAAACAAAACACATGAGCGTGAACTTCGGGACGCTCGTCGGGGCATACACGCTCCGAAGCATGTGCGGAGTTCGTCCCGGGAAAGATATGACGGTTCATCAGATCGAATCGGTGAACTATCTGCTTCAGAAATCGCTTTCGGAGGGCGCTTTGGGCTGTTCAATCGATATGGCGCTCCCGCATTCGGAAACCACGCCAATAAGCGAAAATATCGCGCTTTTCAAGGTAATCGCCGAGAGAAAGGCGGTGGGCACGTTCCGTCCCCGTATCTCGGATGAAAACCGTATCGCTCCCATTGGAGAGGCGTTTGTCCTTGCGAGAGAGACGAATGCAAACGTCGAACTTCGGCACCCGCAATCGCTCTTCATCGCGGAAGGATACGAAGATGCGTTGAAACTTCTCGATCGGGAGGTGGAAAGCACGAACACTCACTTTGACGTATGCCCCTTCCCGACGGCAACGCTTCCGCTTACCGCGTTCCTGCCGCTCTGGTTCCGCGAAGGGAGTTTGAACGCAATAACGAACGCGCTCAAAGAAAAACACGCGAAGGATCGTCTCCTTGCGCACTTCAAGAAAATAACGAAACAAAAAGGGGAGAGGATGATCATTGCGGACGTACCGCCGTCGCTGAGTTTCCTCAGAGGAATGACCCTTGCATCTTTTGCCGCGGATCGAGGGATTCAACTTCCTCGCGCACTCCTCGCGCTCATGCGGCTCACGGGACTTCGCACCATCATCTCATACGAGGGTGTTCGAAAATCGGCGTTCGAACATCTCTTGTCCCACCCGCGCGCACTGGTCACGCTGCACAATCACGTTTCGAAGAAAGAGGAATATCCCGTTCGCACGTTCTTCGAGTGGGCGGAGAAAAAGAAGATGCCGCTTGAGAAGGCGGTGTACAAACTCACGGGGTTGCCTGCGGAGAAGTACCGAATCGAAAAGCGGGGGGTGCTGAAAGAAGGGAACCATGCCGACCTCGTGATACTTCGCGACTTCAGACCGGAGTTGGTGTTCGTAAACGGCGCACAGGCAATCGAAGGAGGGGTTTTGAAAAACGCCTCCGCAGGACGGGCTATCCGCGCTCCCCGTTCCTAACCCGTCATTCATCATGAAGCTTATCTCACGATTCACGAAAGGGGGTGCTCCTGATTACGTATTTATCGCTTTTCTCATTATACTTGTGGTCTTCGGACTCGTGATGCTCACGAGCGCTTCATCCGATCTTGCAAAAACGAAGTTCGGCGACAGCTATTATTATTTGAAACACCAAATCATCTACGGACTTATTCCCGGTCTTGTGGGGTTCTTTCTCGCGCTTTTTCTCCCCTTAAAAGTATGGGAGAAGATTAGCCTTCCGGCGCTCTTCTTGAGCATTATCTTTTTGCTTCTCGTCTTCAGTCCTTTGGGACTTCGCGCTCTGGGCGCGGATCGATGGATTTCGATCGGCGGAATCGGATTTCAGCCGGGGGAAATTGTGAAGTTCACGTTTCTCATTTACATGGCCGCATGGATAGGGAGGAACCGATCGAGGGCAAAAAGCGTCACTCATGGACTTCTTCCCATGCTGGTGCTCCTCGGATTCGTAATCGTGCCGCTTATCCTCCAACCAGCCACGACAACCGCCGTCCTTATCTTCACCTCAGTCATCACGATGTACTTCACGGCCGGTGCGAAGATGCGGTATCTCTTTTGGATCGGGATCGTAGCGGCAGTCGCGCTTGTCGCGCTGGTTTTCATCACGCCGTACCGTATGCAGCGCGTCCTGAGTTTTATGAACCCCGACGCAGATCCCTTGGGGAAAACGTATCAGATTAACCAAACTCTAATTGCGATAGGATCGGGGGGGATGTGGGGCGTGGGATACGGACGCTCGACGACAAAACTCCACTATCTTCCCGAACCGATCGGGGACTCGATCTTCGCCGTGATAGGGGAGGAACTCGGATTCGTCGGCTCTGCGGCGCTCATCATCTTCTTTCTCTTCTTCGTCTGGCGAGGACTCTCGATCGCGAAAAAGGCTCCCGACGGATTCGGACGCCTTGCGGCGATGGGATTTTCGACGCTCATAGGACTCCAGGCATTCGTGCATATCGGTGCGAACTCGGGACTCATTCCGCTTACCGGCGTGCCGCTTCCTTTCATTAGTTATGGCGGGACGGCACTTGCGGTATTTCTAACCATGAGCGGCATTATCGTCACAATCTCAAGGAGAAGAGGATAATTATGCCGGCTCATGATATTATTTGAAGCATGACAGTGAAGCGAGTCGTTTTAACGGGAGGAGGGAGCGGAGGACATGTGTTTCCTC
>DAIDBF010000095.1 GCA_027310235.1 bacterium
GTCTTAGCAGGCAATGTTCCTCCTTTATCCCAATACCTCACAATAAGAATGGCGGTGAGGAGGATGACAAGAATGGTGATGATAATCTTTATGTTCTTCATGAGAAAAGTATACCACCGACGAACTATTTTTTCTCCAAGAGCATTCGGTACAATTCATACATCTTCTGAAATACCGAGCTCCATGAGAAACTCTGAGCGAAGGAAATGCACTCTGCCCGCATTTTTTTTCTCAGTTGTTCGTCATTCAGCAGGAGATTGGTTGTTTCGAAAAAACGCTTCGGATCCCTCGAGGCGCACAAAAACCCGGTAATGCCTTCTTTCACGAGCGATCGCGATCCTCCCTCATTCGCGACGACGGGCACGATGCCGGAAGCCATTGCTTCAATCGTCACATTACCGAAGGTCTCGGTGCTCGAAGGGAAAAGAAATATGTCGGATGAAGCATAACATTCAGAAAGCTCCCGCCCTTCTTTATAGCCGAGAAATACCGCACCGGGCATGAGTTGTTTCAGATCCTCCTCGTTCGGTCCCCTGCCCACCACCACCATTGCGAAGTCATCCCGTGCTTCCCGTAGCAACGCATAGGTCTCGGCGAGCGTCTTCAAATCTTTTTCCCACGTGAGGCGGCCGACGAAGAGCACTATGTACTTCTGCGTTTTTTTGAGCACCGCGGCGCGCCACGCATCGGATCGAAAGGAAGGATTAAACCGTTCGAGTTCGGTCCCCCACGGGATTATTTTCACATGCTTCACGCCGTGCAAAAGAAGATCGTGTGCCGTGACCGAAGAAGGCGTTGTTATAAGATCAAGTTGATTATACAAACGCCTCAAGAGATACCATAAAAACGACTTGAGGGCGGAAAGATGGTAGTACTTAAGATACCGAACGAAATCGGTATGATGCGTCGCCATTATGGGAATTCCCCTCTTGCGCGCATATCGTAGCGCTTCCCACGCGCTTGTGTCGGGACTATGAATATGGATCACATCGGGATGAAATGCATCGAGATTCTTATAAAACCCTTTCATCCAAGGAAACGGCAGCCGATAGTCACGATACAAGGGAAATTTCATCGAAGGGACAGTAAAAATCGGCACATGATATGTCACCCCCGGGCTTTCAACCCACCCTGTTACGATGACACTTTCCACTCCATGTGCTTCTCCTTCCCGGATCAGGCGCGCGAGCACCCGGTCCACGCCATTCTCTTCATTTTTTGCTGATCCGATGAAATATGCGATTTTCATTCTTTATTCTCCTTCACTTGCCTTGCCCGCAATTTGTGCGGCAATCCACTTATAAAGGAAGTACACCGCAAAAATGAGAAGCGTTATGATAAAAACCGCACGCTGAGCACTCACGATAGTTCCGCTCAGATAGGCATATGCCTTTCCCGAAAAGAAACCGAGGAACGCGAAAGCCAACGACTTCGGGAGCGTAATCGCGAGACTTACTTTTACAAAACGATCCAGGGGCGCCCGCGAGGTGCCCACCATGAGAATCCCGGGAACCGGGATTATCGGAGAGAGCTTGAAGAAGATGAGCGTCTTCCCCAAGTGGCGGTGTAAGAGCGACTCGAATTTCTTGACGCGTTCGGGAGTAAGACCGAACCAGGAGCCGTATCGCACGATGAAACGTTTTCCGCCCCAGTATCCAATCGCGTAGTACACCGTATCAGCAACGAGATCGCCGAAGATAGAGATGACGATCACGAGCGGCAGGCTGAGATAGCCGAGCGCTGCGGCAACGCCCGCTGCGGCGGTCACGAGCGGCCCTTCGAGAACCGCGGTAAGAAAAAACAGGAGATACCCGTGCGCAATAATCCACGAGACGAGTGAAATGAATTCAGTGTTTTGCACGATTTCTATTATATCTTACCATAGTTGTCCGAGCGGAATTTGTTGCTCGCGAGGAAGACGAGAATTGTTTGTTGTTAGGAAATAAAATGCTTGGAGAGACGCGCACCCGATTGGACGGAGTAATTCGATTTTCCGGACGCATCATAGAGCATATCAGGGATGTCCATCATGCGCTCGAACTTGATCTTTGCGATCACCTGCCGTTCGCGCACAATCATATCTTCAAAGGGACGTACCTCAAGCGTGAGCGATCTTCCTTTTCCCTCGCCCTCCTTCCCGCACCCCCATCCGGGATCGATGAATCCCGCGTAATGAGATCTGAATTCGCCGCTTCGCTCGTCCATCGGCACCATCTCGCACGCAAGATATGGCGGAATCCTCACTGCCTCTTTAGAAGAGAGGACGTAAAATCCTCCTTTCTTCAGGCGTATGAAATCACCCTCCCGTTTTACTTTTTTGAAGAACTTGCCGGGATCGTAGAAATTCAATTTTGAAAAATCAACCGGCTCGTCCACCCCGAAACATTCATATCCGAGAGGATCCCCTTCGATATCAAGACGAAGAATAACCGAACCGTCTCCGTCTTTTATCTTGAGACGATCGTACGAAATCGGTTCTCCGTGCGAATCGAAAAGAAGATTGTCTTTCCTCATCGTCATCTCGAACTCAAGCTCGCTTAATCTCGTATCGTGATTAAAAAGACGAAACTGCACGAGTGTCGCTCCTCTACGTACTTGTATCGGATATGAGTTCGGCTGTATTGCAAGCCATAACTCTCCGCGATATCTCTCAGGTACCATATCATACCGGGAAACGCCGTCGGCAAGTATGCGCACATGAACGTCGTTCCTCCCCGTGGAGCTCTTCGGATTGCAGTAGCCGTATACCTCGGCAGGAAGCGCGAATGTTTCGTTCAGACGCGCAAGATACGTGACGTCGCGTTCGAGCGGGTGTTCGAATACGTGGGACGTATGATCAACTTTTCCCAAAAGCTCCCGAACTTTTTCTCCCGGCCGGGGAAGAAACACGCCCTCCACTCGATACATTTCATCGGAGAGCGAAAGATCAAGGGATGCCGGATTCACATTTGCGGGATTCGCACCGTTTACGAATCCTCCTTCCATCATTTCCCGTATCATTTGCGACGGGAGCACGCCGAACTTCTTGGTCATACGTCTAATTAAGCCATGTTCCCGAAAAAAGGCAAATAAGTAACATGAACCCCAGACAAACCAGATTTCTTGCACGCTATTCCCGCACCGGATGTCGGAATGCTCCAGCGGCATTCCGCACCCTACGCTCTCGGCTCACAACCCGCTTCGCGGGACCAAGCTTGCTCGCCTCCGAGAGTTGCGGTCATACCGCACAAGAAATCTGTACGTTATACCAAAAATTCTTTTTCTCTCGAACAAGCATAATGAAGCAAGGCAACAACCACACGAACGAGGACAAAGGAAACGAGGAGGTTCTGCACTGTTCGAATCCCTTCAGGTTGAGTTGCAGAACCCCTCAGGTTCCGAGGACGAGTGAGTGATGGTTGTCCGAGCGGAATTCTCGCTTGTGAGAGAGGAGAAGAATTTTTGGAAAGGATGGATAACTCGTTGAAGTACATATACAATGTTTCTATATGCCCAGTAGTGAAAACTAGATTGTAATTCACAATAACTCTTCAACTATTAAACAATAAGAAACTATATTGAAAACAATCATCAAAAAGTCGGTTTTCTTCATAAGTAATTATCGAGTTTCTACTACTGGGTATGCTTATCGATGACGTCACGATAGAAATAATCGCGGGGAACGGGGGAAAAGGCGCGGTGGCATTCGACAAAAACCTCGGTGCAAAAGGGCCTGCCGGCGCGCATGGCGGGAACGGAGGAAACGTCTATGCGGAAGGCGTGTCTGACTTGAGTGCCCTAAACCAATTCAGGTTCAAGAAGGAACTCCGTGCGGAAAAAGGAGAAGACGGACGATCCCAGTTCCGCGACGGCGTTACGGGAAAAGATCTGATAGTTAAGGTTCCCGTGGGAACCGTACTTCATAATCTGACCAGTGAAGCCGAGGTCGAAATCACGAAAATCGGCGAGCGGATACTCGTCGCAAAAGGAGGACGCGGAGGGAAAGGTAACTTCCATTTCCGATCCCCTATAAATACGAGTCCCACAGAGTTCCAGGAAGGTACGCCGGGAGAACATTTTACCGTGCGGCTTGAACTCAAAATGATCGCGGATGTGGGATTGATCGGTCTTCCGAACGTCGGGAAGTCGAGCTTATTGAACGAACTTACGAATGCGAAGGCAAGAGTCGCGAACTATCAGTTCACGACGCTTGAGCCGAATCTCGGTACATATTATGAGCTCATTCTTGCGGATATCCCCGGCCTCATCGAGGGAGCGTCCGCCGGAAAAGGGCTTGGCATCAAGTTCCTCCGGCATATCGAGCGCACAAAGATCCTTTTCCATCTCATCTCCGCCGAATCGGAATATCCAGGAAAGGATTACCGAACAGTGAAGAATGAGCTTAAGAAGTACAACGCCGCACTTGCGAAAAGGAAAGAGTACATATTTCTCACGAAAACGGACATGATGGATGAAAAGGAGCTAAAGAAGAAAACCACCGCCTTAAAAAAACTGAAACTCTCCCCTATCCCAATCTCTATCTATGACGACAAGAGTTTGGAAAAGGTGAAAAAGATTTTGAACGAGATACAAAAGAAAAAGTAGGGTTTGGTAGAGTAACCCCATACTAGTATATAGCTCTACCAATCGTAAAAAATATGAAGCGCCACTCAATACATAGATGTGGCGCTTCCAAAAAATAATTACTGTGACTCGGGGAAAGTGAGAAAAAAAGTAGTCCCCCTTCCAATCTCGCTCTCGGCGGAGATAGTACCACCGATCCTTTCAACGAAGAACTTTACTAAGGTGAGTCCGAAGCCGGTTCCAATTTCTCCATTGGTGCCGGGAGTACTGTTCATCGGAGCGAACAATTTTTGCAGATGTTCCTCCGACATTCCCGCGCCGGAATCGGAAACGAGAACTCGAATCTGTTTTTCCATTTGAACGGCATGGATCACAATCGATCCACCCTTTCCGGTAAATTTTATCGCGTTGGAAAGGAGATTTCTTATCGCGAAGGAAACCGTTTGTTCATGGGATACAAACGTAACATTCCGAAACATCATATCTACACCTACCTCCTTCTTTTTTATCGGCTCGCCCAAGAGAAATAACTCCTCCTCCACAACATGATCTAGATTTACCTCAGAAAGTGCCTCAGATCCGCCTCCGAGATATTCACTCCACGAAGAAAACTGGTCAATCAATTTCCCGATCCTCTCCGCAGAAGTAAGTATTCTCTCTAAAATATCTTTTTTTTCTTGAAGCGACAACTCCAAGGGAGCATCTCCTAAAATGGAGACCAAACCAATGAGATTGTTAACCGGGTTTTTAAGATCGTGAAATATGGAACGGAAAATTTTTTCCCACATTTCGTTGCTTTCTCGGAGTTTCTTCGTTTCGTCTTCGAGAGTTTTCAGTTCTTCATTTTCCAATGTATACCTCTATTAATGAGAAAAATATTTAAAATATTCAGCCAATACCATAAATGAAAACTACTTATTCGTCAACCCCTCGGCATTCGAGGATACGGACGCCGAACGACAATGCGCATCTCGAACGGTTCAATCGTACCATCCAGGAAGAGTGTCTCTGCCGCATCCCGAGAGACCT
>DAIDBF010000087.1 GCA_027310235.1 bacterium
TATACATCTTGAGTGAGGGCTCGTTTTGATTTAGAATAAGTACGATATTAAGTTGATTTTATCCGATTTTTTGAGAAATAGAAAGAAACGTTAAACGGCTGCGGGATACGAAAGAGTACGAATGCACGAAACAATTATTTCGTATATTCGTACGAAATTCGTATTCGGGAGCACTCCTTCGTGCCACCTTTGGACAACCTAGAAAAGATACTGAACATCCAGTTCAAGAAGAAAGAGCTTCTCAAGGAAGCCCTGACGCACCGTTCGTACCTGAACGAGTATCCTTCGTGGCCTGTGCCGCATAACGAACGGCTCGAATATCTCGGGGACGCGGTTCTGGAACTTGCGGTTACGGAGTTTTTGTTTGAACAGTACCCGGAATTCCAAGAAGGAAGAATGACGAGCTTGCGCGCGGCGCTCGTGAATCGGCAGATGCTTTCGAAGATCGCGCAAGGATTGTCGCTCGGAAAATTCATTTATCTCTCGAAAGGGGAGGCGAAAGATACGGGGAAGGCGCGCGAAATTATTCTCTCGAACGCGATGGAGGCGCTTTTGGGAGCGGTGTATCTTGACCAAGGGTATGAGGTAATCAAGGAATTTGTGAGGCGCGTAGTGTTGAACCATCTGGAAGAAGTGATTGCCTTCGGACTCGAACGCGACCCGAAGAGTTTACTTCAGGAAGAAGCACAGGAAAAAATAAAGATAACGCCGACCTACCGTATTCTCGAAGAGCAAGGGCCGGATCATCAGAAAATGTTCACGGTAGGGGTATTTTTCAACGATGAGATGATCGAAACGGGAACGGGTTCTTCAAAACAGGAAGCCGAGCACGATGCGGCACGGAATGCGCTGGTCGCGTTGGTGCATAAGGAAGATTGGGTTCATTAGAGATGTCTATTAGGGATCAAGTATGTTGATGATGTATTCCATACAACAAAAAAGTGTGCGCTCCGGGCCGCTTGGCCAAGTCTTACCCACTTTTTTGTTGTATGGAATACATTTTGGTTCTATTTCACTTTTTTCAAAATTCCTTTCAGTCGGGTTGAACACCTCTCATGAGGTGGAAGAATATTGGTTGATATGAGAAATTTTCTTGCCCTGCTGGAATTGCAGGGTTTCAAATCGTTTGCGGGAAAAACGACACTTGAGTTTCCTTCGAGGGTTACCGCGGTTGTGGGACCGAACGGATCGGGGAAGTCGAATATCATCGACGCGTTCCGTTGGGTGCTTGGCGAACGGGAAGCGAAACAGCTTCGCGGCGACACGCTCGAAAATCTCATCTTTGCGGGAACGCCGAAGAAAGCGGCGGTCTCGGTCGCGCGCGTGAGTTTGTGTTTCGACAACCACGAGAACATTCTTCCCGTAGATGGCGCGGAAGCGGTACTCTCGCGTCGCGTGGATCGTTCCGGCGTCTCCGAATTTACCCTGAACGAGAACGAGGTAAAACTCCGCGATCTTTTGCCGATGCTCGCCAAGGCGCGCATGGGCACGCGCGGGCTCATGATTGTAGGACAAGGTCAGAGTGATATCTTCGTGAGGAGCACTCCGGACGAGCGCCGCCTCATGATCGAGGAAATCCTGGGACTTCGCGAGTTTCGCATCAAAAAGAACCAGGCGGAGCGCCGTCTCGACTCGAGCAGGATCAATATGGATAAAGTAAAAGCGATGCTCGAAGAACTCGCGCCGCACGTACGTATTCTTCGCCGCCAGCGTGCGCGCTTTTTGAAACGCGCCGAAGTGGAAAGCGAGCTCAAGGCGCTCGAACACGCCTATTTTTATGAGCGTTTTCACACACTCCAGGCGCGTACCACGACCGAGGAAACTCCGCTTCTGGCGCTAAAAAAACGCATTCGTGAAATCGAGGAGACGGTGGAGCAACAGGAACGGGAACTGAAGCGGATACATGAAGGCCAGGGCGGCTACGAAAAAGCGAAGGGCATCCGCGAATCCGTGAATACGCTTCTTATGGAGTCATCGGCACTCCAGCGCAATCTCGCGCGCATCGAAGCGAGGATCGAGTATGAATCCAAGACTCCGGAGCAGACCCACGAGGCGCACGAGTTTCAGACGCTCTTACAAGAAGTCGCGCACGACATTGAGTATCTTATCTCGCTTTCCGACCTCAACGCGATCAAGCATTCCCTCGAACGATGGAAAGAACGTTTGCATAAATTCTTTGGAGGAGAAAAAGTATCAGCTCCGCGCGCGCTTGAAGAAGAGAAAGAGCGAATGCGGCATGAGCTTGAAGCCATCGAGAAAAAAATACGTGCGCTCCAAACGGAAGAAGAGACGCTTGCGCGCGCAGAGGAAGAAAAGAACAAGCTCTTCCGCGAACGCGTTGAAGAGGTGAACAAAAAGAAGAACGAACTGCATGCGCTGGAGCAGGAATTACAGCGCGCGCTTCTTGAGAAGGAAAGAGTTGAACTGCAACGTGAGGAATTGGAGCGCGAATGGATGTCTTTGGGATACGCCCGCGAGGATCTGAAAAAACTCACGCCCCCCGGGGAACGGATCGAGGCACAGGAAGGATTCTCCGGTGCAGAGCGGAAGATGGTGCGACTTCGCGGCGAGCTCTCGGCGATCGGGGAGATCGACGAGAACCTTATGAAGGAAGCGGAAGAGAGTGAAGCGCGATTCTCGTTCCTTTCCGCACAACTCGAGGATTTGGAGAAGGCATCAAAAGATCTGAAAGAACTTATCGAAGATCTCGATCATCGGATCCATGAGGATTTCAAAAAAGCGTTCCATGCAATAAGCAATGAGTTCAATACCTACTTCCGCCTCATGTTTGCGGGAGGGAGCGCGCATCTCTCGCTTGTTTCGAAAAAGCAATCAGCCCCTATTTTGGAAGGGGAGCAGGCAGCCGATGCGGCTCAAGAGAAGACGGAGGAGGCGCAGGAGAGATCTCGCGAGACAGAATCCGGAGTTGAGATCCACGTGACGGTTCCCAGAAAGCGCATTACAAATCTCGAGATGCTCTCGGGCGGAGAGAAGACGCTTGTCTCTTTGGCGGCGCTCTTCGCGATGATCGCCGTCTCGCCGCCGCCGTTTCTCGTCTTGGACGAGATCGACGCGGCATTGGATGAGGAGAATGCGCGCCGGTTCGCCGAGCTCATCAAGAATTTTTCGGAGAAGACGCAGTTTATTATCGTGACGCACAACCGCGCGCCGATGGAGGCGGCGGACGTGCTTTACGGAATCACCATGGGAGACGATGGGGTCTCGAAGGTTCTTTCGATGAAGTTAGAGGGGTGAGATTTCTTACTCTCCTCTCGTCGGCACAAAACTCCGCTCGTATAGATTCTCCTCATTCGTTCTCGAACACTGAGCGTTTGCGCAACTCGACCTGAAGGGACTCGAACAGTGCGCAAATCGCTCGTGTTCTTCGTCCTTATTCGTGAATCTATCTACTCGCTCCGTTATGTCTCCTCGAGGAGAGCAAAAAATCTCTTTAATTGGAAGATGGTTTAGTAATCTAACTCGCTCGATCGTTTTGTAGCACGCTCCGACAGTATTTGATCGAGAACAACACTCTTGCTCTTCTTTGGGTAGTTGTCTATTGGGTTGCTAAGCATGTTTGGTAGGCCGAGTCCATTAAGATTATTGGTTTACCAAAGTGACGTATATTTTTTGAGATTGCGCTTTTGAGAAGCACTATGACGCGTCATAGTACCTCGTAGGTTTTGTAAAAATATTGAACGCGGGCTTGATGGTCCGCGTTCGTAAAAAAAACTAATTCGTGTTCGTGTAGCGCCTCATCTTTTTAATAAACTCTTTACCATGCTCGCTCACTGGCTTTGCGACGAGATCCGTAGCGCCTGTTTCCACACACTTTTTCTTGTCGTGCTTCATTGCAAAAACCGACAGAGCGATTATCGGCACCCGTTTATGTTTTCGCATCAGACGGATTTTTTCTGTCGCCTCGAAGCCGTTCATAATCGGCATCTGCATGTCCATAATAATTAAATCAAATTTCTTTTTTGCGGCAATTCTGACTGCTTCCTCGCCGTTTCTCACCGCAGTGATTCTTTCGAAACCGTTTTGTCTCAGCAGTTCCATGATCTCCGCCTGCGATGGTTCATGATCCTCTGCAAGAAGTATCTCGATATCCGGCATCTTGCCTCCTTTGCCCGAGGGCAATGATTGTTATTAAAAAAGCTCCTTATGGGATACAAGATAGTATGATTGTAACTTTTGTCAATTTGTTTGACTAAAAACCTTCTCTATGCAATACTTTCTTCACATATCTATGTTAGCAATAAAACTCAAAAGAACAGGGAAGAAACACCAGGCATCCTTCAGGATAGTAGTGGGGGAGAAGCGTTCGAAGGTTCTCGGCCGCGCGACGGAGGATCTGGGATGGCTTGATCCGAAAAATAAGAAAAACGACCTGAAGAAAGATCGCATTCTCTACTGGATAAAGGTTGGCGCAAAGCCGACCGCGACGGTGCACAATCTCCTCGTGAAAGAAGGGATAGTGAAGGAGGCGAAGATTTCCGTGCATAAGAAATCGAAAAAACAGCCCGAAGCGGCTCCTGCAACTCCCGCGGCGGAATCTGCCGCCCCCGCAGCGTAGGGATTGACCCAGTAGTGAAAACTCAATTGAATGTAGTAATTTAGGTGATGGAATGGGTGTTCTAGAGAGCAGAGTTCTTATAAGCTACAATGGTTAGGAAGGTAAAAGATTGAGTTCTACTACTGGGTTGACTTTTTCTTATAAATCTGTTACTATCGCAAAGTATAATCCCGAAGGGGAGAAACGAAAGAAAGGTCGGTATCGTGAAATTCGAGTACAGATTGTAAAACTTCTATGCAAGGAACATCTGATAAGGATTTCCTCGAGTTCCTCGTGAAATCGATTGTCGATCATCCGGATGACGTAGTTATCGATCGGCGCGTCGATGAAATGGGAGTGCTCTTGTCGCTCAAGGTACATGCACAGGATATGGGCCAGATCGTCGGTCGCCAGGGTTCTACGGCGAAAGCGATCCGCTCGCTCCTCCGCATCGTGGGTATCAAGAACAACGCTCGCGTGAATCTGAAGATCGAAGAGCCGGAAGGTGCTGCACGCCGCCCGGAGAGAGATTCTCAATAACTTCTTCGTTATTAAAACAAAGCCGGACTTTACAGTCCGGCTTTGTTTTTTAATTCAAGGAGGAGAAATCCGCCATACCTCCTCTCATCGGCAGAAAGCTCCGCTCGCATAGATGCTACTCATTCGTCCTCAAACACAAAGCGTGTGCGCAACTCGACCTTGCGGGACTCGAACAGTGCGCACCTCGCTTGTGTTCTTCGTCCTTATTCGTGCATCTATACGCTCGCTCCGCTATGCCTCTTCGTGGAGGAATGGCGGATTTCTCCAATTTCGTTCCATGATATTTCCTTGAGGAAAGGAGGAAATCCGAGAATTATTTCGAGGACGCACTATTGGAGCGCGTCCTGCATTCTTCTCGCGAGCCGCGTCGCCGAGCCAGGCCCCTCGCCGCAAGGCGTGCAGGGTGGCGAGGAGCGTGCGAGCGAGCACAAGAATGCGATGCGCGGAGATCCTGCGATCGAGAAATAATTCTCGGATTTCAAGAAGATGGATGTTATAATCAAAAAGCTATGACGTTTCATATTATTACGCTTTTCCCCGAGATACTGGAGCCGTATTTTCATGCCTCGATTCTGGGGAGAGCGGAAAAGAAAAAAGTGCTTAAGTTCGACCTCATAAACTTGCGGCAATTCGGGGAAGGCAGACACAAAAAAGTGGATGACCGACCGTTCGGCGGAGGAGCGGGGATGGTCTTGATGGGCGAGCCGATTCTTCACGCCTTCAATTCGATACAAGTAAAAGATAAAAAGAAGACAAAGGTCATTCTTTTCTCAGCAAAAGGGAAAGAGTTCAACCAAAAAATGGCGTACGACTGGTCGAAGAGATACAAAGACATCGTCATTATCACCGGTCGCTATGAGGGAATCGATGAGCGGGTAACAAAAGCGCTTCGCGCGGAGGAGATTTCGATAGGCCACTACGTGTTGACCGACGGCGACGTGGCGGCGATGGCGGTGGTGTCCGCAGTGGGACGTTTGGTTCCCGGGGCTATTAATCTCGAATCACTCGAGGAAGAAACGCACTGGAATCTTCTCTTAAAGAAAGAAAAAAAGATCTCCGAAGGAAAGGGTCTTGAATATCCGCACTATACGAGGCCCGAGGTCCTGGTATATCACAAGAAAAAATACGCGGTTCCCAAAGTGCTGCTCTCGGGAGATCATAAGAAGATAAAAGAATGGAGGAAGAAGGTGGAACATTAAAACTTTTGACATTTCTTCGACTCTTCGTTACTATAGGAACGTTCTAAAACCATGTCAGGAGAGACGCAAAATACCGATACGGTTCTCGAAATGGTAAAAGCCGGGGTGCTTTTCGGCCACAAAAAAACGAAGACGCATCCGCGGATGAAACCGTACATAGGAGGGCGAAGAAACGAGATCGAATTGCTTGATCCTGAAATCGTGGAAAAAAGTCTGAATGTCGCGGCCGAATTCCTGAAACAAATCGCGAAAGGAGGCGGTCTCATCCTCTTCGTGGGTACGCGTCCCGCCGCCAAGGTTTCGATTCAATCCTTTGCGGAGATGCTTAAAGCGCCTTACGTGATATTCCGCTGGCTCGGCGGCATGCTTACCAACTTCAAAGTGTTGAATCAGCGTTCGGTGTATTACCAGGAACTAAAAGCAAAACACGAAAAAGGGGAACTCTCGAAGTATACGAAAAAGGAGCAGCTTGATTTTGCAAAAGAGGTAAGCAAGTTATCGCGGGTCTTTAACGGACTTCAGTCCTTGACCCGCCTGCCCGACGCGCTGTTTGTGGTTGACATCGAAGAACACGCGACGGCTGTCAGAGAAGCGCAGCGCATGCATATTCCGGTGGTGGCGCTCATTGATACGAACGATGATCCTCTGGGAGTGGAATATCCGATTTTTGCGAATGATCACACCAAGGCAAGTATTGAATGGGTAATCGAGACATTGAAGGAAAAAATAGAAGAAGCGTAAAGGTTATATGCGCAACGATATCGTACAATTGAGAGAAATCACGGGCGCCGGAGTGATGGAGTGCAAGCGCGCGCTCGAAGAGGCGAAGGGTGATCTTGAAAAGGCAAAAGCAATCATCTACGAGCGGGGGCTTGTGAAAGCGGAATCGAAACAGGAACGGGCGACGGGAGCCGGGTTCCTTTACTCCTATATCCATAACGGCCGCGTGGGCGTGCTTCTTGATCTTCGGGCCGAGACCGATTTTGTCGTGAAGTCGGATCCGTTCCACGCGCTCGCGCACGAACTCGCGATGCAGATCGCGGCAATGGAGCCGGAAACCATCGAGATACTTCTCGCGCAGGAATATATCAAGGATCCTTCGACGAACATTGCGGATCTTATTAAGAGCGTAGCCGCGAAGGTGGGGGAGCACATCAAGGTGGAGCGCTTTACAAGGTACGGAATCTAGTTTTGGGCACTCGTATGATCAGGTTCATCATCCAAACGCTTATCATACTTTCCTTGGGCGGAATGCTGTACCTGATGGCGAAAGCGCTGCCGCGAGTGAGCGATGAGGAAACCGTGGACCATATGCGCCACAGCCGGCTTATGGAGTATCTCGAAAAACTGGACGAACTCCTGAAATCATTTTTCGAAAAAGCGTTGCGCCGTTCCCGCGTGTGGCTCTTGAAACTTGATAACGTGATTACGAAGAAGCTCGACCGCTTCAAGAAGAGCGGGACGAAAGAGACAAAAGCGCCGCTCACGGGAGGGGAGGAGAAGGAGGAAGAAAAAAAATAGCGGATATTTGCAATTTTCTCTCCAACGCTTAGAATCTTAGTGCGCGCAGGTGACAGAGCGGCCAAATGTACCTGACTGTAAATCAGGCGCCCAAGTGGCTACGGGGGTTCGAATCCCTCCCTGCGCACAAAAGAAAACCCCTTGTGGGCTTTTTCTTTTGTGCGCTTAGACACCCTCGGTTTCTAATCCGCTTCGCGGTCTTCCGACACGGGGGACCCCACGCTTTTTCCCCGACCCCCTTTTTGCTTCAAATTTGCGGAGCAAATTTGAAGGCGCACCATTACCTGAATGTAGCGGGAGGGATTTGAACAGGAGAGGGGCAGGGAGAACACGTTGGTCTCCCTTGGCGGAAACCTGCCTGCACAGGCAGGTATTAAAACCAAGGGGTTTTAAAACAGCACTATGCCATGGCATAGTGCTGTTGTTCGATTTCTCTCCCTGCGCACTAAAAACCCATTTCGGGTTTTTTGTTTTGTTGTTCTATAATAGAAAGTATCCATGAAACGCTTTCTGAATTGTCTTCTTCAAGAACGCTCCGGACAGAGTTTGATTGAAATCATGATCGGACTTTCGATCGGGGCGATCCTGATTGGCACGGCAAGCCTCGGCATTGCGTTCATCCTGCGTTCTTCGAGTACGAACCAGAATCTCGGCGTCGCTTCGGAAGCGGCGCAAGGGCTTCTCGAGAAAGTGAGATCGTTCTCGAACGCGGGCTGGCAAAACGTCTACGGACTGCAGAAAGGATCGAGTACTCAGTATTTTCTTGTCGCCTCGGGAACGAGCTTATTCGCCGTACAGGGGAAGGAGGGGATACTCGATAACGACGTAACAAGCGGGCTTGTGGGCGAGTGGGGGTTTGATGAAGATCCTACCTCCACGAGTACCACGACGTATGATCTCTCGGGTAATGTGAACAACGGCACACTCTCCGCGACGGGGATGACGCGGCTCGGCTCGGGGTGTGTGGTGGGTAATTGCGCAAGTTCCGACGGGGTGAATGGCCAGATAAACTTAGGTTCGAGTACCGGCTATGATTCAAGCAGTTTCACGTTGTCCTTGTGGTTGAAGCCAACTACGTTAAAAACTGGGATAGGGGGTGCGAACGGAAACATATTTCTCGGACGCGAGTCTTATCTGACTTCCGGGTTTCGCGCCGGCATTTCGGGAACCGCTCCCGTGGGTCAGATTAGTTTCTGGACCTCGCAATCAGGCGGTACTCTTTCTCTTAATTCAGGGACTACTTATGTTTCCACAAGCACCAACGCGTGGTATCACGTGGTAGTAACATATGCAAGCGCGAGCAGCACGGGAACAATGTATATCAACGGGAGTCAGGTGAATTCCTCGGCGGGAAGTTATGTGGCGCCTGTCGGGCGATCGCTTGTAGTCGACGGGGGAGTAGGAGGAGTAGAGTTCCTGAACGGCTCGTTCGATAATGTCAGGTGGTACAATCGTGCGCTCTCGGCCGCGGAGGTTTCTCAGTTATATAAAAGCGGCATTTTCGGGAGGTATTTTTATGTCGAGAATGTGTGCCGATCGAATGACGCATCTAGTACCATAACGAGCGTTTCCCCCTGTGGCGGGGGTTCGGTTGATGATCCTCTTACCCAAAAAGCGACCGCGGTTACCGAATGGATTTCGGATGGGAAAACGGCGCAGTTTTCTCTTGCTACGTATCTTACGCGATGGAAGAATTTCCTTTTGCGCCAGACGGACTGGTCGGGAGGCGCGGGAACGACGGGGCCCGTAACGGTGCCGGATAATAGCTACGCGTCCGGAACGAATGTTACTACCACTCCCCTCGGATCGTTTCGAATACAAAACTTATCGCAGTAACCTTGTTATCGTAGTACCGTTATAAAACTTCCCTCGGGGATGCTCCCCGCGTTGTTCGGCAACACGTAATGGATGTTTTTTTCTTCCTGGCCTCTTTTGGTAAAGGTATCGGTTATGAACATGACCGTCTGCGATGGCATCGGAATGCCGCGCGCAAGGACGCCTCCCGCCTCCACAATCACGTATTTCGGGATATTTTGGGGAATCGCGTTCAGCTTTCTCCCCATCGTGACATATTTTTCACTGAAGGCACCGGCGGTGTTCGGATTCTCTCCCCACACGATAAAGTAGTTCCAATACGCGGTTGTTGCGATGAAAAGAAGCAAGAGACACGTCACCAAAGGAAGAATCCATTGCCACGAGAAACGCCGCAATCTGTCCCGCACCCACTCATAGAGCGTTACTCCTCCAAAACCCGCAATAATGAAAATGGGCGGGATCATGAGGATCGAGCGAAGCGCGTGGGGAATTCCTTCGTTCGAGAAGACCACGGGGAGCACGGCGGTGAAAAAACTCGCGAGAAGAGTTATGAATGCGAATCTTACCTCAGCCGAACCGGAAGCATCATGTTGCACGTCGGGTTTTTTGAAGAACGCCTTTATGCCGATGACGGTGCCGAAGAGAAATACGATTGCCACGGGCCAAAGAAGTTCAGGCGCACCCGAAAGATTATGACGCCAGTTCGAATCGCCGACGAAAAACAGCATGCCGACTGTCTTCAAGGTGTTCATTCCCAATTCGCCGAGCGGAGAGGAAGAAGAGAAGATGGAGACCTCCGAAGTGCGTCCGAGGAAGTCCTGCGGATTGTGAATGAAGTAGGTGATGAGCGGGAGTGAGACAATGATCGCACCGAGCACGAACCAAATCGCGATTTTTCCCATGGATTTCCATCCGATCTTGAGCGCATAAAGAAAGAAGATAACCGCGACTATGAAGGGCGTCGCGCGATAGGCGATATAGGAGTGCATCCCGAGACCGTAGACCGCTCCCGCGAAGAGCGAGAGTGCCGCGTTTTTGATTCTTAGTTTTTGTCTCTTCGGAGCGTCTCCCGCGAGGGGAACATCGTTCCATTCTCGGTATTTTCTGAACGTAAAAAGCAGGAGATAGAGACCCCATACAAGGAACGCGGGAGCCATGATGGCGCGGAAGCCGATTCGGGAAAAATTGATATGCCAAAAATTCACGGCGATGAAAAACATCGAAAGGAACGCAATCGAGTTCTTCTTGAATAATTCTTTTGCCAGAAAGAAAACCCCCGCTACCGTGATGATTCCGAAAAGCGCACTGGGGAGACGCAGCATCCACGGCTCCGGATTTCCTCCGGCGAGGGGAATGAGCGTTTCCAAAAAAAGTCCTTGGATGTTTATAAAAAGGCCCTCCCTGCCGTTGTTCTCCGGATAGAATATCTTGAACCCTCCTTCCGGCGGAGGACTCTCGAGCGCTTCGAGGGCGTTATTGCCGTTCATTGCCTCATCGGGATAAAGCCCGGGAGGAGTCGTATCCAGCGCATATAGCCGGAACAATGCGGCGATAAAAAGTATGAAGGCGAAGATAAAAAAGGTGCGAAGCGATCTCATTTGTTCTATAATTGAATTATACCATGGTGCAGATCCAAAATTTCAGCGAGAACCTCGAAAAGAGCTTTGCACGCCTTGGGCGCGAGGTTCAGAAGAACTTCGAGACGCCGGAATTCCAGGGAGTGCCCGAGCGGGAAGTAGTAAAACAAACAATCAGATCGCTTGCTGAAACGGTGTCCGTCCCGCCCCCGGAACCCGAGGAGACGACTCCTCCGCCTCCGCTTTCAGGCGCACCTTCCGTTCCCCGCGACAATCTTCTTCCTTCGTATATGGCGACAGGAGACAGCTCCGAAGATGTGAAGAATTCCGTGGAGCGCTTGGTGCAGATGGTGTTTGATGAAGATGTTGAAAAAGCAGTTACGGAAGCAAAGCGGTATTCCGCATTCATTGAAGACGCGTTCCATGATGCGTTAACCGACAAAGTTCTTCCGGAACTCAAAAAGAGAGGAATCATAAAGTAAATTTTTAATTTTAAATTTTTATTCAATTAGAAATGACCTATTTGTTTAATTTTAAAAAACGGATTAAAAATTAAAAATTTCAAATTAAAAATTCTCGCCCTTCATGTCTCCTCTCCTCAGTATATTCGTATTCGCCCTCATTGTCGCCGCGTGCGTATGGTTTTTTTTCCTCTCAAGGGCCAATGCGCGGAAAAGGCTTCTTGGGGAACTTGACCAGAAACTGTTTCTTATCAAAGTTCCCCAGGGCTCCCAGGAAGGGAAAGACCTGAAGAAAGAGATTAATATTTCCGAACAGCTTCTCAATGCGCTTGCGTCATTTAATGAACCCTTTACATTCGAGGTTGCGGTCCCGCATGTGGGTCGTGAGATATCTTTCTACGGAGCGGTTCCTGGAAAATTCAGCGGCGCGCTCGTACGGCAACTACACTCTTTATGGCCGGAAGCGACGGTGGAACCCGCGGAAGATTTTAATGTCTTCAATTACAGCGGCACTGCCCTCGGCGGATTCGTGACACAAAAGGAGCGTTTCGTGCTTCCTATTCGTACGTATGAGGAGATAGATGCCGATACGTTTCTTCCCGTGATCGGCGGACTTGCGAAGATTGAGGAGGTCGGAGAAGGAGGCGCGATTCAGTTTGTGGTAAAACCCGCACGAAATCGGCTCAAGAAAGAAGCCCAGTCGGTCCTGAAGGTATTAAAGAAAGGATGGCGATTGGGGGAGGTACTTCGTTCCCGTGACGCCATTCCTCTTTCCGAATTCGGGGGGGCCATCTCGGGAAAAAAGGCGAAGGAAGAGAACGAAGATGCTCCGAAACGGATCGATGAAGATACCATAAAAACGATCAGCGCGAAGCTCTCGAAGCCTTTTTTCGAGGTGAATATCAGAGTGGTGGTATCGGCGCCGAGCGATATTCAGGCGCAGTCCATTTTCCAGGGGATTGTGGCGGGATTTTCGCAGCTTGACGCCCCTTCGCGGAACGAGCTTCGGATCGTGCAGCCGAGGAATCAAAGAAAATTCTTCTATAAGTATTCTTACCGGGAGTTCGATGTCGACGAGATGGTGGTCTTTAACAGCGAGGAACTCGCGAGCATTTTTCATCTCCCGACGCCGTTCACTGTAGTGCCGCATATCAAG
>DAIDBF010000088.1 GCA_027310235.1 bacterium
ATATACCAGGGAGGCGGCGCCTGGCAGGACGTGGGTGTATGACATACCCACACCATACCGCGCCCCTCCTCTATTTGAAAATCGTTTTGGATACCTCATCTGGCACTTTCGAAGTGTCAGAGATGTATCTCATCTTTTGCAAATACCTCTCGAGGTCTCTTTTCTGAGGGCTCTTCTTCTAAGGGAGACAGGTATTCTACTTGTCCAGTTCACTGCAGCACATTAAGATTTATCGCTTAATTTGATTTATAATCAAACTAATGAATCTTGAAGCAAGAGTGTGTCAGAACTGCAAAAATCGGTTCACTATTGAACCAGATGATTTTTCTTTTTACGGAAAAATGGAGGTGCCTGCGCCAACTCTTTGTCCTCAATGTCGCTTTTTGCGCCGAATGCAATTTAGGAACGAAACCTCGCTTTATTCCAGAAAATGCGAGAAATGTCACAAGTCGGTTATATCAATGTATAACCCCAAGTCGCCTTACGTCATCTACTGTGAAGCATGTTACATTTCTGATGCCTGGTCATTTTCCGAATATGCACAGGATTATGACGAATCCCGTCCCTTCCTCGAACAATTGGACGATTTACTGAAGAGAGTTCCGAAAGCAGCGACATTTATTGACCACGCCAAACCAAGCGTAAACAGCGAATACATGAATTATGCGGGAGGAAATAAGAATTGTTATCTCATTTTTAATTCCGCAGAAAACGAGGATTCGATTTACTCACGGGGCATTCGTTGGTGCCATGACGTTGCCGACATCTACTTTGGACAGAAAGCGGAGAGATGCTATGAAGATATCAATATCGCACAGTCCACCGGCGTTCGTTATGGTCAAAACGTATCGGGTTGTTTAAATTCGTTATTCGTCATAAACGGAAGCGGTTTGCAGAATTGCGTTGGTTGTGCGAATCTCCGCCATAAATCATATTATTGGCTTAACGAGGAATTGCCCGAGAACGAATGGAAACGTCGATTGGAAGAACTGCGCGGAAGTTACAAGGCGATTAAAGACTTCGAAAAGGAATTCGAAAAAATCTCTCTTCTCCATCCTCGCAAAGAGAATTCAAATCTTAAAACATCCAGTTGCACAGGCGATTATATTTTTGAATCAAAAAACTGCCAAAACTGTTTTGAAACGGCAGACTCCGAGAACTGCAAATATGCATATGCCATCAAGGCCGTGAAAGATTCTTATGACGTTCTGGGTTTCGGTTATGGTTCGGAACTGCTTCTTGAATGTGTCGGTGTAGGCGGCTCGCAAAACATCAAAAGCTCCTATTGGGTTGAGAACTCGCATCATTGTGAGTACTGTTTTTCTGCCGTCTCTTCCGAGAATTGTTTCGGCTGCGATGGCGTCAAACATGCTCAGTATTCTATTTTAAACAAAAGATATTCACCGGAAGAATATTCGCGGCTTCGCGGAACAATAATCACGGAATTGAAATCCGCCGGAGAATACGGTCTATTTTTCCCGCTCTCGCTTGCACCTTTTGCTTATAACGAGAGTATCGCTCAGGATAATTTTCCGCTGTCGAAAGAAAATGCAATCCAATCTGGTTTTCGTTGGGAAGATGATATCCAACTTACGAAAGGAAAAGAGACAATGAGTCCTGATCAGATCCCGGATCACATCAAGGACATTCCGGATTCAATTACAAACGAGATATTGGTTTGTATTTCGTGTGGTCGGAACTATCGTATCACGGCCCAGGAGCTTAGTTTCTACCGCAGAGAGATCATTCCTCTCCCTCGACAGTGTTTTATATGCCGGCATCGAGCCCGCGTTTCTCGCCGTGGACCTATGCAACTTTTTGATCGTAACTGCGCAAGGTGTAGTACCACCATTCATACCACCTACGCCCCGGACCGCAAAGAAATTATCTATTGTGAAACTTGCTACAACGCTGAAGTTGTTTGAATAATTGTTCGAATTTCATCCACTATGGCACGCTAGTCCCAGAAACCGAGCCGCGCCATCGGTTTTTGATATAAAATTCTTTTTCACCTACCATTACCATTTTTGTCTAAAGATGGGTATGATTATGTTTATGAAAGAAAGTATAAGTGCGGGCGGGGTGGTATTGAATGAACAAGAACAGGTGCTTGTGGTAAGCCAACACGGAACTTCATGGTCCCTCCCGAAAGGACACATTGAAAAAGGGGAAGATGTTCTCACGGCTGCGAAGAGAGAAATTGCTGAAGAAAGCGGCATTACCCAACTTGAATTTATCAAGGAGCTCGGGAGCTACCAGCGTTATAGAATCAATAACAGCGGAGAAGACGAAGACAAAACAGAATTAAAAACCATCATAATGTTCCTCTTTAAAACCACACAAAATATCTTAAAGCCTATTGACCCAGAAAACCCGGAAGCCAGGTGGATTGAGAAAGATAAGGTTGCTGAATTGCTTAGCCATCCAAAAGACAAGGAATTTTACTTGGGAGTGATTGGTGAATTATAAATTTACATCAAAGTTTTCTTTATAAGAAAATACTTACATGAATTTCCAGCCCGATTTTCAAAAAGAACATAACGAGACACCCGAACTGCGGGCAATTCCGATTCCCGAGGCGGGGGAGGAGGTTCGCGAAAAGTTCGAAAAGAAAGAATGGCGAGACATACCGATCACCGAGTCGGTGACGCGCGATCCGAAACCGCTTGAAGTGATCCCAAACCGATTCAATCCGGGAAAGGCAATGGCATGGCCTGCATACTACAAAACCGTCATGGAAGAAAATGAGAACGACGGAAAAGCGAGAGGATTCGGAGAATTAGCACAGGCGATCGAAGGGAAAATCCAAACTTCTCCTCTCGTGAAAGTGAGAGCGGAGATAAAAACAAAATTGGATGAAGCACAAGAGATTCTTGATCAAAATCCCGATACCTCCAATTTTCAGCTTGTAGCAGTGGACGGCTACCGTCGCATCGATGTTCAAAGAGAACTCTTCAACACCTACTACGGCTATGTCAGTAAGGAACACCGGGGGCTGCCGGAAGAAGAACTTATGGTTATGGCGCGGAAAATGGTATCCGAGGCACCGAAAGATCCGGAGATTTTACGAAAATCACCTCCGCCTCATAGCACAGGAGGAGCAGTTGATATCATCCTTGTTTATAAAGATAAGATCAACACCGCTTCGGACTACTGGCTTCAGGAAGCGATGATCCCGTTCGGCGCCAAGTTCGACGAGATGATGGATCCAACATACCGCGACAAAAGGAGTGAAACGATATTCTACGAGAAGGAACTTACAGAGAAGGGAACATTGAGCAGGGAAGAGCAGGAGGCCCTGGAACACCGGAGAATATTGTATAATCTACTCACTGGCGTCGGATTTTCCAACTACTTCACGGAGTTCTGGCATTATGATTTTGGAAACCAGTTCAATGCGGCGGCAACCGGAAAATCATCCGCCGAGTTCGGTTTCGCGGGAGGAATTGAAGACAATCGAATCAACGAAGACCTCACGGCGGAAGAATCCTCCTTCGAAGCATACAAAGTTTCTCACGGCTCCGAGGAAGCGGAGCGGGTGAAACACCACTTCGGTCTTTAAAACGGCGATCTCTCTACAACAAACTACTCGCACCGCACATCTTGATGAAGAGGGTAAGACTTGGGCCTTGTCGGCCCGGAGCGCCCGATTCAGCAAGATGTGCGGTGCGAGTACACCAACCTAAGTTATCCACCATTGTATTCTGGCGTGGATGATTCACAATAAAAGTACAGCGTCTCGCCGCAATGGCCTGCGGAACTCCGCTGAAAGGTCATTAATAAACAAAACAATGGCAAAAAAGAAAGGCAGCAAGAAAAAGAAATAATTTTTCTTTTGTGTTTGTTGTCTAAAATCCCCGCCGGCCTTGCGGGGATTTTGTATTCTCGACAATTTCTCGAATAAGGTGTATAATATAATCGTGAATGAAAAGAATTTTGATCCAAACAATGCTGATGGAAACTCAATAGAACCGGAATATCAAATCCCCGGAGGGTTAAGGGACCGATTCTCAGAGAAGCCGGAACACGAACTTGTAAAAATAAATGAAAACCCGAATGAAGAAAAAATTGAAGAAACGATCGGGAAACTAAAAACCCCTGAAAAAAGCACGGAGCGAATGGAACGAATCAAATCGATGCGCCGAAAAACAAGTGAGGACCATGAACCGATACCGATAATCGAAGAAGATAAGAAACTCATAGAAGAAGAAATAAGAGATTCAACTGCGATTCTTTCTCAATGCTACAAAAAAGGATTCGGTATTTTTCCCTCAGGAAATCCCAAGGATCATTTCTACGACACGATGTGGACGAGAGATCTCGCACATGCGGGTGGCAATTTTTTTGTGGAACACAATGAAGATGCACTCCTCGAATCAATAGAGAGAGTGTTTTTATATCAAAAACCGGACGGCGCACTGCCTTACAGAGTCGAACGCAAAGAATTTCTCAAGGAACACATATTGGAAGGAGTTCTCGGGATCGAACGTTATCTACCGAGAGAAAAAGAAAGACCCGTGTACGAAGGAGAAGACGGAGGAAATGCCGAAGACACCATTCCGGCAACCATCATTACGCTTGGCGAATTGTTCATCAACTCCGAAAAAGGGAGGGAGTTCGTAAAAAATAACTTCGAAAAAATCCAGGGCGCGATGCACCAGTTCATCGGACGAACCGATCCTAAAGATGGTCTCGAAACGTCAAAGAAATCCAATCCCGACTGGTCCGACAGTTTACTGAAAGGAAATAACAAACTTGGGACTATAAATATATGGTATGCTCGTGCGCTCCGCATGATGGAACTTATGAGCGGCGAGATCGGAAAGCAGGGAGAGGCACGATACTATCGGGAACAGTTCCAAAAGGTAAAATCCAGCGTTCTCGAAAAACTTTACGACAAGGAGGACCACTACTTCAAAACGGGAGTAGGGGAATCGAGAATCGATGCGGCCGCTTGCGTTTTCGGTTCACTCTATCTGCTTCCCGCGACGGAGGCGGCGAAAGTACAGGAGACGATGGCGGCACACCTAAAAAGCAACTCGGGTCTTAAGAACTTCTACCCGCCATATCCAAAAGAAAAGATAAACCCAATACTCCGCACCATCGGCATGGGGGGATACCACAACGAGTCCGTCTGGCCATGGCTCACCGCGCAAAACATTCAGGTAAAAATAAAGATAGCACTCGAACATCCGGATGAAAAAGTGAAGCAGCAATACAAGAAGGAGGCGGTCGAGGATCTGGTAGATCTCGCCAAACTCTTCAAGGAAGCGGGAGGAGCGTATGAGGTGTTCGATCCTGATACACGACGCGCCACAACCAAACTAAGAACGGGGGTGAAGAAATACAAGGTACCGAATAACTTGATGGGTAATCTCAGCGCCTATCAAAGTGCCCACGCCCAACTCAAAGAACTCGGCTGGATAGAGTAAAAGACACGATCAATCACGGAAGCCCGACTTGAAAAGAGCCGGGCTTTTGATTTGACCTCGTACGTCAGGGATGGTACTTTATTTTCAACTTAACAAAGGAAGAAGGTTGAAATGAAAGTATTATTAATTGGCTTCAGCACGACCACACTTCAGGAGATGAAAGAAAAACTTCCTGAAGACACTCAAGGAGTACACACCCTTGAAGAAGCAGAAAAGATTATTCAAGATCTTGCCGAGATTCAGGTTGTAGTAATAAGTCCAAACCTCACCTCCGATGAAAATATTATTCCGACCGGAGAATTCATTGAGCGGATAAAACCAACGTATAAAAAACCTATCCTCGTTGTCACTGATTCTCATAGTAACTGGAGAATACTGAGGAAGGTTGGTGCCTCTCATTGGGCACAGAACTGGAATACCACAAACCTGATCACCGGAATTGTAAAAGACAAGGAGGTAACTGCATGCTCTACCTGAAAGTTACTCTCCAGAACAGGGGAAAGGTTGTCGGCCCTTTTCCCGATGAAGAAGAGGTGATGGAAGCAGAAAGTAAAATTAAAGAGGATGCTGCGAAAATCATCTGCCACAACAATCGTTCTCTCCTTGAAAATGGGTTACATATCGAGGAAATAACCCACGAAGAAGAATTGGTCACCGTGTCCAAGATAGAACTTTTCTCTTATCTCACTGATCTCCCACTCGACATAGCCGCATAGTAAAAATTTCCCATTCAATACGAAGGCAATCTTCCTAGGATTGCCTTCCGTCTTTTTCTGAACGAATGTTATACTTGCTATAACTTAATAAAAGAAAAAGGTGAGAGCATGGGAACACAATGTGAGGTTTCTTTTAAGATTTCTTTCAAGAAGAACGGAATCGATACCGCAAGAGAAAATTTTCTGCAAGAGACGCTTCTTTTTGATAAATCAACAACTCTTGAAGAGATGGTGAATAGGATAGAAAGCCACGCAAAGGGCATCTGCCTTAAAGAAAATTGGAAGCTCTTAAAAATAAGAGAAATAATTATATCAATAAATAACGAAGGCGATCATTCTTAGGTCGCCTCTCGCATTTTATAAGCAACAGATTATAATAAAATTATGAAAAAACGAGTTTTTGTTGTTCATGGATGGGATGGGTATCCCGAGGAAGGATGGTTCCCGTGGTTAAAGCGCGAACTGGAAAGCAGGGGATTTGAAGTGCATATACCCCAGCTTCCCGACGCGAAATACCCGAAACTCGAGAAGTGGACGCCAGCACTTGCCGAGGCGGTGGGGAAAGCGGACGAATATACCTATTTTGTGGGACACAGCATGGGAACGAAAACGATCATAAAATATCTGGAAGGACTACCTGAGGGAACGAAGATCGGAGGAGTGGTGTTTGTCGCAGGATTCTTAAAACGACTCACTGGGCTTGAGGACGACCCCGAGGTGCACGAGTATGCGGGAAACTGGCTCGAGGCACCCGTCGATCTGGAGAAAGCGAGATCACATTTCGAGAAAAGCACCGCCATCTTCTCGGATAATGACCACTACGTCCCGCTTGATAACGTGGATGACTTTCGAGACAAACTCGGTTCGAAGATACTTATCGAGCACAACATGGACCATTTCAGCGGCTCTGTAGGCGTCACGGAGCTCCCTATTGCTCTTCAATCTCTTCTCGAGATTGCTTAATGTCCCCAATATTATCGAGGCCGGGCCTCGATAATTTTGTGGATAACTTTATTGAGGCCGGGCCTCGATAAATTGGTGAAATAACGCTGATTTTATATGGCTTTTTCGGCTCAATTGGAGGTTTCCTTTTAAGGATGAATCTGCTATAATGAAAGCAATAGAAAAGAGCCAACGAAGCGGCTTTTTTGTTGATAATATCTTACAAAAACACATCAATGCCGAAGAAAAAAGAAGCGAAAAAGGAACCAAAAAAAGAGATAAAAAACGAACAAAAATCTTCCTACGACGCAAAAGACATCTATGTTTTAGAGGGTCTCGAGCCGGTAAGGAGACGGCCTGGCATGTACATCGGCTCCACAGGAGTCGATGGACTCCATCATTTGGTCTGGGAAGTCGTCGATAACTCGATCGACGAAGCGATGGCGGGACATGCAAAGCATATCAGCGTCGAGATACTGAAGGACAATCGCATTGCGGTTACGGATGACGGTCGCGGCATTCCCGTCGACATTCATCCACAGACGAAGAAATCGGCGCTCGAAACCGTCTTAACCACACTTCATGCGGGAGGAAAATTTGGAGGAGAATCATACAAGGTTTCCGGAGGTCTTCATGGTGTTGGTGTCTCCGTCGTGAATGCACTCTCGAAATGGCTTCGAGTCGAAGTGCAAAGGAACGGAACGGTATATACCCAAGAGTACGTCCGAGGCATCCCGAAAGGAAGCGTAAAGAAAAATGGAATCTCAAAAGCGACCGGCACGAAAGTCATCTTCGATGCAGATCCGGATGTTTTTCAGAAGATAGAGTACGACAGAAAAAAAATACTGGATCACCTGCGTCAACAGACATACCTCACAAAGGGTGTGCGGATCAGTTTTGTCGACGAGCGCGGAGCGCAGTCCTTTTTCTACGGGTTCTACTTCGACGGAGGACTCAAATCGTTCATCCGCCATCTGCTTGAAGGGGAGACGGCGGTGCAGAGCGAGCCCTTCTATATGCATAAGAATTACGAATCGATTGATATCGAAGCGGCGTTCACGTACGTAGAGGATCAGGAGGCGAGAGAGTTGAGCTTTGCAAATAATATCTATACGCCCGATGGAGGCATGCACCTCACAGGACTCCGATCCGCACTCACGAGAACGCTGAACGATTACGCCCGTACCGAAAATTACTTGAAGGAGCACGAGGATAATTTTACGGGAGATGATATTCGGGAGGGAATCGTCGCGATTGTGTCGGTTAAGATTCCCGAGCCGCAGTTTGAAGGACAAACAAAAGCGCGTCTTGGAAATCCCGAGGCGAGAACGGCGGTTGAAACCGTGGTGAATGAAGCACTCAAAGAATTCCTTGAACGCCACTCGGCGGATGCAAGAAAAATCATCGAGAAGAATCTCCTTGCCGCCAAAGCGAGAAAAGCCGCAAAAGCGGCAAAGGATACCGTACTTCGGAAAGGAGCGCTCGAGGGTCTTACGCTCCCGGGGAAACTCGCGGATTGTTCATCGAGAAAAGCGGAGGACTCAGAACTTTTTATTGTCGAAGGCGACAGTGCAGGTGGTTCAGCGAAACAGGGGAGAGACCGGCGTTTTCAGGCCATCCTCCCGCTCAAGGGGAAAATCCTGAACGTGGAAAAATCGCGCATTGATAAGATGCTCGCGAACAAGGAGGTGCGATCGCTCGTGATCGCGCTCGGAACGGCAATTTCGGAGAACTTCGATATCGAGAAGCTCCGCTATCATAAAATTATCCTCATGACGGACGCCGACGTGGACGGTGCGCATATTACGACTCTTCTTTTGACCCTTTTCTACCGCTACTTCCCGAAGATTGTCGAGGATGGGTATTTATATCTCGCGCAACCGCCGCTGTTCCGGGTCCAAAAAGGGAAAGAGTTCCAGTATGCATACACAGAGAAGCAACGCGACACTATCTTAAAGAGAATGGGCGAGCAGGGCGTTTCGATCCAGCGCTACAAGGGTTTGGGAGAGATGAACCCGACGCAGCTTTGGGAGACCACCATGAATCCTGAAACACGGCTTTTGAAACAAATTACTGTAGATGACGCCGTCGAGACGGATAAACTCTTCGACGTGCTTATGGGAGAGGTAGTGGAGCCCCGCAAGAACTTTATCCAGGCACACGCGCTTACCGTAAAGAATCTGGATATATAACCAAAGGGTTTCTTCTTGGTACTCCCGCACCGGGTGTCGGAATGCTCCGGCGACATTCCACACCCTACGCTCTCGGCTCGCGACCCGCCTTTCCGGCGGGACCAAGCTCGCTTCGCCTGCGAGAGTTGCGGTCATACCAAGAAGAAACCCTTCTGAAGTCCTTGACGGGAAAGAAATAAAAATGTAACATGAAAACAATCCGTAGACAGCGGGCATCCCACCTTAAAAGGGAAGAGGTCCCGCCAAGGAAAAAGAGCGAATACGTTCGTTCTCATCGTAGCTACGGCATAAAGGTCGTAGTTTTTGTTTTCCAATAACACATATGAAGACGAAAGCGCAGAAACAGGAACAAATAGAATCAGGTGTAGAGCATCTCGACAAGCACGAGACAGTGCTTTTTACCGATTTCACGGGTCTTAGTGCAAACGACTTGAACGCACTCCGAAGGACCGTAAAGGAGATAGGCGGAACAATGTTCGTAATGAAAAAGCGCCTCTTGAAGCTCTCGCTTGCATCGAAGGGAATTGAGTTTGATCCGAAGCAGTTCGAGGGCCAGGCAGGAGTCATTTTCTCTCCGAAAGATATCGTAGAAACCTCGGGAGCTGTTTATAAATTCGGCAAACCGTTCATCATAAAGAATATCTTTAAGATGCTCGGCGGATTGAATATCGGCGAAAAGCAGTTTATCTCAAGAGAGGAGGTTCTTATGTTCGGACAGCTGCCGCCCCGTGAAGTGCTCTTGGGACAGCTTGTCGGCATGATTGCCGCACCTATCCGTTCGTTCATGTTCGTATTGGATCAGAAAGCGAAACAGTCGTAATAACTTACATCCATGGAAAAATTCAAAGACATAATTGAAAAGATCGGAAAACTCTCGGTTGCCGAACTCGCGGAACTCGTACACGCACTCGAGGAAAAATTCGGCGTCTCCGCAGCCGCGATGGCGGTCGGTGGAGGAGCGGGTGCAGGCGCAGCCACGGAAGAGAAAACATCTTTTGATGTGGTCTTGAAGGCAGGCGGCGATCAAAAAATCAACGCGATTAAGGCAGTCCGTGAAATAACGGGTCTCGGACTCAAGGAAGCCAAGGATCTCGTCGATGGAGCGCCGAAGACCGTGAAAGAAGGTCTCAAGAAGGAGGAGGCCGATGAGATAAAGAAAAAGCTTGAAGAGGCAGGAGCAACCGTCGAAATTAAGTAATTCTGTTCACGGTTACGAGGGAAGCGAATGTGATCCATTCGCTTTCTTTATTTGCAAAAACACATTGGAAGTATTTACAATAGAAAAAGCTCTCAAGAATAATCCAATCTATCGAGGCCGGGCCTCGATAATATTGGGGATAACTTCAAGGGCGTTTAGCTCAGTTGGTTAGAGCGTTGCATTCACATTGCAAAGGTCACTGGTTCGAGTCCAGTAACGCCCACAAAAAAACTATGAATAAATCTCTGCACATAGATAAAACAAAAACGGCACTTGTCGTAATCGATCTCCAGAAGGGGATCGTAGAACGACCTTCCGAGCCCTAC
>DAIDBF010000090.1 GCA_027310235.1 bacterium
GCGGATATCGTGTTCATTACCGCCGGAATGGGCGGAGGCACCGGTACCGGTGCGGCGCCGATTATCGCCGAGATCGCGAAAGAAAGAGGGATCCTTACGCTCGCGGTCGTCACGAAGCCGTTCGGATTCGAAGGAGCGCAACGAATGGCGATCGCGCAGGACGGCGTGAATCGTTTGAAAGAAAAAGTGGATGCGTTAGTGGTGATTCCGAACGATCGTATCTTTACGCTTATCGAGAAAGATACGCCGATTATGAAAGCGTTTGCATTCATCGACGAAATTCTAAAACAAGCCGTACGCGCCATCGCGGAGCTTATCAATATGCCCGGCATCATCAATGTCGATTTTGCGGATATCAAAACGGTCTTGAAGGATTCGGGAACGACATTAATCGGCATCGGTGTCGCATCGGGACAAGACAGAGGAATGAAGGCGGTGAATGCCGCAGTCAGTTCCCCGCTCCTTGAGGTCTCGCTTGAGGGCGCGAAGGGGGTGCTCTTCAGTATTGCGGGGAGCAGGGATCTCTTGATGACCGAGGTTCAAGATATTGCGAAAGTCATATCTTCAAACCTCGATTCGAATGCGAGAGTGATATTCGGCGCATACCACGATCGGACGCTTAAGGACAAGGCGATCAAGGTGACGGTAATTGCGACGGGTTTCAACGGCATGTTTTCGAGTCGCTTACCGCAGAACGCCCCCTCGCTCTTCATGTCTGTGGAGGCACCAAAAAAAGAGGTCAAAACGCCCGCTTCCTTCATGGAGGATATGGAGGAGAGAGAGCGGGAGGAGGAAAAGGAGGAAGAAGAAAAGGTAAAAAGCCAAAAACAAGGCCTTCCTAAAATTGAGAAAACGGAACCCTGGGAAATCCCCGCATTTTTAAGGAAGAAAAAGAAGTAGATTACTAAATCCAGTACGCACTCCCCCTCACTCGGGCGCTCCAAGGCCGTTTGGCCGGTCTTACCCTCGTTCGGAGGAGTGTGTACTGGATTTCTTCTTTATTTGGACGCGGAAGAAAGTGAAGAGATTGTTTTTTTGGAGTGTAACAAGAGTGTAATAATGGGAGAAAACGAAAAAAACTTGACATAAGTCACGGGAAAGTATGATTTTCTTTCCTAAGGGGGCGAATTGAAAAATTTTTTCCGACAGATCGAGAAGACAATGGACAAGAGACGGATTTTTTTATGTTATGGGGTACTTATCCACCGTTGCGCAAAACAAAGAACCCCCTACAATGAGAACGTCGATTGTTTCATTTTTAATTTTCTCACACATCAATGTCGTTTAAGTCGGTAAAGAAACGCGAAGGTCAAATCGTTTCGTTTGATCAGGATCGTATCACGAATGCAATCCGCAAAGCCATGCAGGCGGCGGAAGAGGGAGATGAAAAGGCCGCGGAAAAGGTGTCCGCGGGCGTCGTGAAAGAGCTTGGGAGAAAATATCCGATGCATCATGTGTTGGGAATCGAAGAAATTCAGGATGTCGTTGAGACGCAGCTTATCAAAGAGGATTATCCGAAGACCGCAAAGGCATATATCCTGTATCGTGAAGAACGCGCGCGCATCCGTGAGCGGAAACGGGAAATCCCGGTGCATGTAAAGCAGCTCGCGACCGAAAGTAAAAAATATTTCAGGAACCCGTTGGGAGAATTTGTGTTTTACCGATCGTATTCGCGATGGATAGATGAAGAAGGACGGCGTGAAACATGGATTGAGGCGGTGGACCGCTACCTCGCGTTCATGAAAGAAAATCTCGGGGGTAAGATAACCGATGCGGAGCGGGCGGAGTTGCGCGAGGCGATCCTCAATCAAGAAGTCATGCCTTCGATGCGGCTTTTGTGGAGTGCGGGGAGTGCAGCGCGCGCGACGAACGTCGCCGCGTATAACTGTTCGTACATCGCACCGGCATCGCCGCGCGATCTGGGAGAGATTATGTATCTTTCGATGTGCGGCGCGGGCGTCGGATTTTCCGTGGAACAGCAGACAGTGCAGATGTTTCCGCAAATCAAAAAACAAACCGGAAAAAAACTTTCGGCGTATGTCGTGGAAGACAGCAAAGAAGGATGGGCGGACGCGTTCGTGCACGGAGTCGAGACGTGGTTCGAGGGAAAAGATGTGGAATTCGACTTCTCGGGACTGCGGCCGCAGGGTGCGCGTTTGAAAACAATGGGAGGAAGAAGTTCCGGTCCCGAGCCGCTCAGAGCTGCACTTGATTTTGCAAAAAGGAAAATTATCTCGAAGCAGGGAAAACGTCTCGAGCCGATCGATGTGCATGATATCGTCTGTAAGATCGGCGAAGTGGTCGTTATGGGAGGAGTAAGGCGCACGGCATTGATTTCTCTCTCCGACTTGGATGATCGGGAGATGCAGATGGCAAAGTTCGGGCAATTTTACGTGACGGAGCCCCAGCGAAGCATGGCAAATAACTCCGCGGTCTACAATGAGAAACCCTCCGCGACGGAGTTTTTGGAAGAATGGATTGCGCTTGCAAAAAGCGGGAGTGGGGAGCGCGGCATTTTTAACCGCGGGTCGCTGGCATCCCAGATTCCGGAGCGCCGCCTCAAAAAAATGGGGGAATATGCCGCAACGGTAGGATGCAATCCGTGCGGCGAGATTATTCTCCGATCGAAACAGTTCTGCAATCTTACGGAAGTAGTAGCGCGGGCGGAGGATACCGAGGAAACGCTCGTGCACAAGGCTCATCTTGCCGCGATTCTGGGTACCTACCAATCGACGCTTACCAACTTCCCATACCTCTCGAAGGAATGGCAGGTAAACTGCGAAGAAGAACGTCTCCTGGGCGTTTCGATTACGGGGCAGTGGGATTCTCCGGCGGTTAGAAATGAAAGAACGTTTGCGAAAATGCGTGATACGGCGGTTGAAACGAACAAGGAGTATGCAAAACGATTCGGCGTCAACCAATCACTTGCGGTCACCTGCGTGAAGCCGTCGGGAACGGTTTCCCAGCTCGTGGACGCGGCCTCCGGGCTTCATGCGCGGCACGCGCCGTTCTATATCCGTCGCGTGAGGATTTCCGCGACCGACAACCTCTTCAAAATGCTCCGCGACCAGAAAATTTCGTTTTACCCCGAAGTGGGACAATCACTCGAAGATGCAACAACTTTTGTACTTGAGTTTCCGGTCAAGGCCCCCCGCGGATCGATCGTAAAGAACGATCTCTCGGCGATCGAACAGTTGGAATATTGGAAGATGGTGAAAGAGAGTTTCACGGAGCATAACCCTTCGGTCACGATTTCGGTGGGGGACAATGAGTGGATCGGCGTCGCCGATTGGCTCTACGCGCATTGGGATATTCTGGGAGGACTTTCTTTCCTCCCTCGCGACAATCATGTGTATCAACTCGCCCCCTATGAAGAGATTACTGAGGCGCGCTATAACGAACTGGTAAGCAAC
>DAIDBF010000091.1 GCA_027310235.1 bacterium
AGAAATCTCGCTAGTGTCGTCATATTGGATGCGGTGGCATATAATGAAACAATGAAAGCTTGGAAAACTGCCATTCTTATTCTCGTCATCGCGCTCCTTTCGTGGGGGTTGGTGAACTTAGAAAAGTCCAAGAAGGATATGGAGGAACAGAGGAACAATCTCGAGCAAGAACTCGGGAGTCTGGAAACGGAGAATACGAAGCTGAAAAGCGATATTGATTACTACGGAAATCCTGTTAATCTTTTGAAGGTGCTGAAGAAACAAACGACGTATCGTGAGGATGGCGAACGCGTAATCATCGTCGTTCCCGGTGCCTCTTCGAGCGTTTCCAGTTCGACGACGAGCACCTCGAAAGGGAATTAATTCAAAATGCGGGTATGGTTTAGTGCCCGCCGAAACACACCAGGGGGCGGGATTCAGGCGGGTCCGCCAAAATGCAGTTTGCTGCTTTTGGCGGAGTAGAACAAAATATATCTATGTTCTATACCTACGTTTTGTTGTGTGAGGATGATGTACGCCAAAGACGACGACTTTATATTGGGTATACTGAAAATTTGAGAGAAAGGTTGAAAAAACACATAGCAAAAAATACGAAAACAACAAAGAGTTTTGAAAAAGTATCCCTCGTATACTATGAAGCATGTAGGAATAAAACAGACGCAAGAAAAAGAGAACTACAACTAAAAACGGGATTTGGTAGAGGATATTTAAAAAGGAGAATAGAAAATGATTTGAAAAATACAAGATCGACATAACAAGAGCGGAATTAGTACAGTGGTAGTACATTTGCTTCCCAAGCAAGAGACACGGGTTCGATCCCCGTATTCCGCACAAAAACTCTCCTTACCCGCACTAAATCGTTGTTGAGAATTGGACAAGCCGAACACTTACCTTTTCCTTATTTTATGGTATTCTTTTTTCAAATAGAACGTCGCGGGAAAATGCTATGATTTAACTATGACGGAAAACTTTTTTGAGAAAGAAAATAATCTTGAAAACACGAACGATCTTCTGTTTTCCGAAAAATCGGAAGATGGAACCGAAACATTTTTCCATAAAGTTGATGATTCGCCCTATAAAAAAATACTCCCAGATAGGACGGTGCGGTTTTTTGAAGGAGGGGAAGTAGTTCACGAAGTACGCGCGCAGAAGAAAAGTTTCGAGGACACCCTGACTCCTGAAGAACTTCACGAGGAAGAGGAGGATAGACAAGCCACCAAGGCAGAGCTCGAAAGAAGGGAAGCAATGAAGGTGCGGCTTGCTGAAGGAAAAAAAGAACGTCCCACAATCAAGTCGGAACCGGTCGTAGCTGTTGCGCCAAGAGAGAAACCGAAAGAAGAGGAATCTTCTGTGGAAACGATGATGGACGGCATTACGTTCGCAGATCTTGAACGCGCGATTCCGGAAAAAACAGAAGCGGGAAAGAGCGAGGAAGAAATTACGAAAGGAGGATTCGAAAATCTCTTCGGGATAAAAGAGGAACAACTGAATTCCATCGAAGACTTCGGGAAACTCTCGGAAGGACAAAAGAGGCTGGTACTCCAGAACATGGAAGGTATGACGCTTGAACGCGTGAAGACCGAGGCGGTGAAGCAGTACAAAACGGAGACCGCGGAGAAGTCGTTTATTCCCAGGATTGCGCGCGGCATCCTCAAGAACTTTTATATTGCGAAAGCGGAAAAGCAGATCGCGGGGAATCTGAAGAATGAAAAAGCGGCGAATATCGAACTCCTTAGGGATCTCACGAGGATGACTCGCGAGAGCGGTGTCGGTGCGCACTTTGAAGAAAACGGCAATCTTGTGATGGACTATGCGGCATGCGACATAGAAAACCCAACCCAAGAACAAGAAGAAGTATTCAAGCATTTTAACGAAGTCGCTGCCCGCCTTGTCGTGGGTAACAAGAAAGAGGCTGGAAAAGGATTGAAACTCGACGTTCAGAATAATCTTCTGGAAGAGGAATATAAAGATGCGCTTCGCAAGGTTACGGAGATAAAAGCGGATCAACTTGAATATGTAGCAATCGACCAGCGAGTACGTATGGCACAATTCTTAAATGCAAACCCGGAGGTAGAAAAAGAGCTGGGAAAAATTTCATCAAAACCATTTTGGCACAGGGCGCTTTTCAACACCGCAACCGAGCGAGGTGGTTATATGGCCATGGGTTACGCGGGGCGCGGTATCGCCGCATTGGGAGGGCTCTCGGTAATAGGAGCTCCGATCATAGCCGCGGGATCCGGCGCATTCTTTGCGAGGAAAAGAGCCATCAAAACTCTGAACGAGGAGTTTGAAGTCGCGAAGACGGGAGAAAAAAGTGGAATAATGACTCGAATGGAAGAAAGAGGAGGTTTAATGCAGGCGAAAACATTTGTGGAAGCGAACGCGCTTTCTCAAAAGATTGATTTTCTTCTCCAGAAGATAGATGGCACCGCGAACGAAACGGAAAAAGCGAGATTAATGACAATACTCGATAAACGACTCTATTACACGCATTACGTGATCGATAACGAGCTTGTAGGATTTTCGGGAGAAGACAAGAAACTTTCTGAGCAGTATGATCTTATCTCTAAACTGGGACAAGCGGAGGTTGAAGTGCAGATGGGGGAGAAAGGAATCATCAACGATTTGGATTCTCGCCTCGATAAAGTGCTTGCGCTTAAGGCGGAGCGAGGGGAGAAGGGAAGGAAAAGTTATATACGAAAACAGATGCTGATGGGTGCGGCGCTCGGTGCGACGTTCGCCGTCATCGGTGCCGAAGTGAGGGGTCTCTTCTTTGGTGGGAAAAGTTCTGAAACCGCACGGCAGGTATTGGAAGCGCAGCGAGGAGGCAGAGTTTCTGCTGGTGCTACGTCGGCGTATCTCGGAGGAAAAGGTTTGGAAAATAATCAGCCTTTTGGAGAAGTACCGCACAAAGGAGAGATCGCTGACGTTACTGCGGTTCATCAAGGAGGAAAAGGGTTTTCTGACATTCCGGAGAAGATGAAAGGATCTTTTGCTCCACCCCTCGAAAAAAATCAGGGTAATGTAATTGATACTACTCTTGTCGCGAAGCAGACGGCCGGAGAAGGGGCTCAAGAAGTGACGGGGGTTGTTCCTCCCGCTCCCAAGGGTGCGGGGATTCAAGAGACTATTCCTGATGGCTCGAAAGGTGGGACGCAGGGGTACGAAGCGACAATCGAGAAAGGGAGTAATATTTGGAACACTGCGGAAAAAATCGCAAAAGATCACGGACTCTCAAAAGAAGGATTCGCGAAGGCATGGGGAAATAAGGAGTCCGTATTTACTACGGTAGACGGCAAGAAAGTGTTGATCTCGGAGATGGGACTCGTACAGGAAGGGGATAGGGTGGTATAT
>DAIDBF010000013.1 GCA_027310235.1 bacterium
GAAGCTGTTGAAACCGAAGGGTTTCAAGGAGCGTAAGCGACGTTCGAGTCCCTTAGGTCGAGTTGGTGCGATATTCGGAGTTCCGAGGACGAGCGAGGAGAAGCTATCCGAGCGGAGCTTTGTGCTGATCGAGAGGAGAAATCAAGGTTACACCTGATCCTTTCCTTTCCTTTCTTCCGTTTCCCGGAATACCGTTCCCAGAACGCCGTTCACGAACTTCGGCGAGTTTTGTCCGCCGTAATTTTTTGCGATCTCGATCGCCTCGTTTATCGCAACCTTGGGAGGCACTTCGTTCTTGTCGGCATAAAGAAGCTCAAAGAGGCCGATCCGAAGCACGTTCCTGTCGATGATGGCAATCTGCTCCAGGGGCCACTCGGGGGCGACCCGGGTAATAATCGCGTCAATCTCGCTTAAGTGCTCGATCACGCCTTTTACGATGCGCCACACAAAATCCGGCTCGTCGATGCCGGGACCGTATTCCTTGATGTTTCGTTCGATAAGAGAAGGGAGATCGCTCTCGTGCTTGTAAAAATCCCACTCGTAGAGCGACTGCAACACGATAGTTCTTGCAAGATGCCTTGTGGCCATATGGCAAATTTCTAAATCCTAATTTCTAAATCCTAAATAATGACCGAAATCCAAAAAGCCCAATGTCCAAAACACGTGTTTCGAATTTTGCTTTTCTGTCATTCGAATTTGTTTAGGATTTCGGATTTGAGGGTTTAGGATTTCGGACATATGCGCCGCACTGCGGACATGTCCGATGAGGAAGAGACGGTCCTTTGCAGTTCGGACAGGGCACCACGTTCAGTTTTTTCAGTGCCAGCTGAGAACGCCTTCTTCCGACCTTCGATTTCGAATGATGTTTTGTTGGTACGCCACCCATAGCTTTATGTGACTCATTTTATCTTTGTTATTGGGACATGTCAATAAAATACCTCGCCGCAAGCGGCGGGGTATTCTACGGATGATGAATAAAACAGCTCAGTTGTTAAGGAACGTTTCTGCTTTTTCCATTGCCTCTCTTTCATTAGTAATCCATACGATTCCCGGCTCTTTTTTGAACCATGTGATCTGGCGTTTCGCATATGCCGTTATTTCCCGAATGAGCAGTTCCTCGAATTCACTCCGCGTGATTTTCTTTTGAAGCAGGCGTGCGCCGTAGCGGTACTCGAGTCCAAGCGTTTCCATTCGTTTCCATGAAACGCCTTCTTCGTGAAGCCGCGCGATCTCTTTGAGCATCCCCTGCCGCATTCTTTCTTTGAGGCGGAGTATGATGCGTTTTTTCAGTTCTTCTTTTTCTTTTTTTACTCCGAGAAAAAGTATCTGCGCGGGAAGGGGAGTGAAAGACAATGCGGGAACTCTCCCGAGTGCTTCTGCGATTTCTACGGCACGGATAAGGCGCATCGGGTTTTTTCCGTCTATCGTCCGTGCGCGTTCCGGATCCTTCTTTTTGAGAATCCGGAAGAGCTCATCGGTTGATTTTTGCTCCAGTTTTTTTCTCAGTTTCGCGTTCGGTTTCACCTCGGGAATATGAGTGCCGCGGATCACTGCGTCGATGTAGAATCCCGTGCCGCCGCAGAGAATGGGAAGTTTATTGCCGTTCCAAATTCGTTTGATTTCTCGGAGTGCGAGTTTCCGATAGCGAGCCGCTGAAAAGGTAGATTTTGGATTGGCGACATCAAGAAGACGATGGGGGATTCCCCGCATTTCTTTCTTTGTAATCTTCCCGCTCCCGATATCCATCCCTTTATATACCTGTCTCGAATCGGCAGAGATGATCTCCGCGCCACTGATACCGAAGCGTTTCCGGGCTTTCCCTGAGCCGAGTCGAAGGGCGATTCGCACCGCGAGATCGGATTTCCCGCTCGCGTTTGTGCCCCCGATCACGATGATTTTCCGAGTTGGAGACATGTGTTGACCTTTTTACTATACGGGATTATGTTCAAATTGAACATTTAAAAGGTGTGCTCTAAAAAGGATTCTGTTGTTCTCGATTGTATCTCTCGGCACGTTCTTGATTGTCGGGGGAGGAGCGGTCGTCTTTTGGGGTGAAACCAAAAGACGGAAAGATTTGAGAAGGCGCGATAACACCGATGCGCCCGGCGAGTAAGTTTTAACAAAAAGGTACTATGACGCGTCATAGTACCTTTCGTTTTTTATCTTTATTTTCTTTCTTTTATTTCTTTCGAGATTTTTTCGATAAATTCCTGAAGCGGGATCGTCTCGGTTTCTTTCTTATGCCTCGTTCTTACGTTTACCGTCTTCGACGATGCTTCTCTTTCTCCCACGACGAGGATGTAGGGAATCTTCTGGAGTTCGGCTTCACGAATGCGCTTTCCGAGGGTCTCGTTCGCATCGCCGAGCCCGGTTCGTATTCCGCCATTTCTCAATCCTTTTTCAACCTCTTTCGCATATCCCGAAAACTTGTCGCTCACGGGGAGAACTGCGGCCTGCACCGGTGCGAGCCACACGGGGAAGTTACCCGCGAAGTGTTCGATAATAATCGAGAGAAAGCGTTCGATCGATCCCATGATCGCCGCATGAATCATCACAATCCGTTCCTCCTTTCCTTCCTCGTTCGTACACGAGAGATTGAAGCATTCCGGCATATTCATATCGAGTTGGATGGTCGCGACCTGCCACTCGCGTCCCAGGGAGTCCTTCGCCATGAAGTCGAGCTTGGGGCCGTAGAACGCCGCTTCGCCAACCCTCTCGAAGGTATCCGCGTGGTTCTCTTTCACGATTTCCTTGAGCATCGACTCGGCGAACTTCCACTTCTTCTTGTCGCCCAGGTATTTTTCGGGATGTTTCGGATCGTGCGTCGAGACGCGAATTCGGAGATTGAACCCGAATGCGGCGTAGAAGATGTGAATAATATCCCAGATTTTCAAAAACTCCTCTTTGGCCTGATTCAAACGACAGAAGACGTGTGCATCATCCTGCGTAAGCGCGCGTACGCGGGAAAGCCCCGCAAGCTCTCCCGTCTGCTCATCACGGTAGCACGTCGTGGTGTTCGCGTAGCGCTGGGGGAGTTCGCGGTAGCTCCATTTTTTTCTTGCGTAAATTTGCGTGTGGTGCGGGCAGTTCATCGGTTTCATCGCGAAGAAGTGTCCCTCGCGCGTCGTAATCCTGAAAAGCTCCTCGCTGAATTTCTGCCAGTGTCCGCTTACCTCATAAAGCTCTTTCTTCGTGATGTGGGGGATTTCAACCTTTTCGTAGC
>DAIDBF010000034.1 GCA_027310235.1 bacterium
GTACTCCTCGGGCCATAGTTGTGCCACAAAGAGATAAGCCTTCTCGGCCGCTTTCAGGTGTTCGATGTCTTCTTCGTGAACGTCTTTGCGTGCGCTCTTCAAATATTCACGCCTCCCTTTTTTTTCGATGAGTTTGAATGAAACCTCCGCGGGCATGTGGAGGATAATGTTCAGGTCGGGATGGGGAATACCAAGCTCGAGAAACTCGAAGTTGTAGTCCCATTCGAAAAATGCTTTTTGTTCCGAGAGGGGAAGCTTCGCCCCCTGGTGGCCGAGATTGGATGCGACGTATCTGTTCGAGAGCACCAATGTTCCTCGTGTTGTTGCTTCGCGGATTTTCGGCGCGGCGTCGAACCGATCCAATGCATAAAAAATCGAGGCCTTCCGTGGCCCTACATCCCGCCATCCGCCGTATACCCCGTTCAGATATTCCCGCACGAAGAAGGAAGACCCCCTCTCGTATTGCGGGAAGTCGAATGTCGCGACGGGGTATCCTTCGCGTTCGAGTCGTGCGGCAAGAAGCTTGAACTGTTCCGTTTTCCCGCTTCCGTCGGGACCCTCGAGAACAAAAAATTTTCCCTCTTTCTTCGTTTTCATATTTTCTTATCTATAAAGGTAGCAGAAAAGAAGTTATCCCCAAAATTATCGAGGCCCGGCCTCGATAGATTGCGGGAAGGTTGTTGCAAATCGGCATGCTATAATAAAAGAAAGCTATGAAGACGCGATTTTTCACGGGACGGGGAGATAAGGGACAAAGCGCATTCGGGAACAAACGAATGGCGAAAGACGATGCGCTCTTCGAGTTCCTCGGAAATCTGGACGAATTGAATTCGTGGCTCGGACTGTGCATAGTCGAAGCGAAAAAGTCCCTTTCGAAGAAAAAGGAAGGATCGTTGATGTTCGAATCGCTTGAGCATCTTCAGGAAGATCTTTTCATCGCGCAGGCCGAGGCGGCGGCGATCGGATTCTCCTACGCGATTAAAAAGATTCCGCGCATCACGGAAGCGAAGACGGCGCGGCTCGAACATGTCATACAAAAGATCGACACAATGCTCCCCACGCTCCGCAGTTTTGTGCTTCCCGGAGGAAGCGAACTCTCCGCGATGCTCGATATCGCGCGTGCGATTTCGCGGCGCGCCGAACGTTCGGCGGTCGCGCTCGGAAAACGCACGTCATTCTCGAAAGAGTTCCTTCAATTTATGAATCGTCTCTCAAGCGCGCTCTTTGCGCTCGCCCGCTTCGCGAATTATATACTCCGTGTAAAAGAGAAAAATCCGAACTATAAGTAACACTATCATGCTGACCTTGGAACAAATGCTTATTCGCCTCGGCCTCGCCGCGCTTCTCGGGCTCATTGTGGGCATCGAGCGGCAGTTTGCGGGCAAGGAAGCGGGACTCCGGACCGATATGATGGTTGCGGCGGGCGCGGCAATCTTTTCGATTGTCGGGATGTCGCTCCCGTATCTTATCGCGCTCTCGCCGCAAAATCTCGCCGAGGTGATTGCAAGGAACAGCGGGTTCCTTACCGTTATTGCAAACGTGATCGTGGGTGTCGGTTTTTTGGGAGCCGGCATCATCGTGAAGCAGGGAATGCACGTACACGGGCTCACCACCGCAGCCACGGTCTGGTTCGTCGCGGCGATCGGCGTGTTGTGCGGCATCGGACTTCTCGAGTTTGCGGTAGTTGCCGCGATCGGAATGACCATGATACTTTGGCTCTCGCGTTTGCCGAGTATAAACAGGTTTTTGGATAAGGAAACGAAGAAAGAGGAGTAAACAAACACTGCATAGCAAAAAGTGGGTAAGACTTGGGCTAGCGCCCCGGAGCGCACACTTTTTGCTATGCAGTGTTTGTTTGAGTAGGATAGAAAGTGTATGAAGGAAATTTATCCCGTTAGAAATAGCCCACCCGCGGGCTATTTTTCGTTTCGGTTGGTTACTTCGATGAAAGTGATTAAAATGGAGTTATGAAAAAGACTCGAAAGGCGGGCGGGATTTATAACGGGATTTATCTCGACTATGCCGCCTCGACGCCCGTCGCGCCCGAGGTGAAACGCGCGATGCAGCCGTACTTCTCGGAGTTTTTCGGGAATCCAGGGTCGCTTCACTCGTTCGGACAGGAGGCGATTGCGGCGGTTGATGCGGCGCGGGAGACGATCGCGAAAGCGATTCGCGCCGAATTTCGGGAAGTGATTTTCACCTCCGGCGCCACTGAAGCGAACAACCTCGCGCTCCGCGGGGTGGTTTCTGCGGTGTGGCATATTCTCCGCGGAAACGGCCGTCTTTCTGCTCCAGCGGCAGAAAGCGGCCTCAGTTCTCGCCCCGACGGCTCCGACATACGAGTCGGAGACCAATCCCGTCGTGGCTCCGAAATGTTCCGCGTCAAACATGCCGCACCGAGAAACCTCAATAATAATGTAAAACCGAAACTGATAGTCTCGGCAATCGAGCACGAGTCGATACTGAATACCGCATATGCTTTGGAAGCAGAAGGCGTAGAGGTGGCGGTACTTCCGGTTGATAAGAAGGGAATTGTTGATCTGAAAAAACTCGAAGGAATGCTCGATGAACGAACGGCGCTCTTATCTGTCATGTATGTGAATAATGAGATCGGTTCCGTTCAGCCGCTCGCCGCGATTGCGAAACTCATAAGTGATTTTCGCAAGGAATCGGGAACGTCTCCGCTGTTCCATACTGATGCCGCCCAAGCATTCGAATACTTCGAGTGTGATATCAAAAAACTTGGAATTGATCTCATGACGCTCTCCTCCCAAAAAATGTACGGTCCCAAGGGCGCCGGCGCGCTCTATATCAGGAATAAGGAATTAGGAATTATGAATTATGAATCAGGGAAACGGCGAGACGGAGCCATAACTCCTAATTCCAGATTCGTAGTTCCCGAGATAACGGGCGGGGGACAAGAATTCGGACTTCGCTCGGGAACGGAGAATGTTCCCGCAATCGTGGGGTTTGGAAAGGCGCTCGCGCGCGCGGAGAAGAAAAGAAAAGAACACGCGAAGTACGTCGGTGCGCTCAAGGATTATTTTTTGAAGGGCCTCCGCAAAATATATCCCAAGGTGCGGGAGAACGGCATCTCAAGAGCCCCTCATATTGTGAACTTGTATTTTCCCACCGAATTCACGGGAGATTTTCTGGTAAAGATGGATATGGCCGGCATTGCCGTGTCCTCGGGATCGGCGTGCAGTGCGCGCTCATTCACTCCCTCGCACGTGCTTCATGCGATCGGACTTCCGTCGGAACGTGTTCGCGGGAGCGTGCGATTCAGTTTCGGAGTGCCGACCACCACGCGTGAAATTGACGAGGCGTTGAGGAGAATGCGGAACGTGCTATAATTCTCTTGTCGAAAAAAATAAACTACATAAGAAACTATGGATAAATCCAAATCGTATATGTACATTGCGCTCACGATAGCGCTTCTGGTCGGCGCCTATGCGGCATTGAGTTACGTAAACACCTACTCGGCTTCGGTCGAGCCCTCCTCCTTCAGGAGTTTCACGGTAACCGCACAAGGAAAAGTCGTAGCGGTTCCCGATGTTGCCGAATTTGATTTCAGCGTCGTGACCGAAGGCGGAAAAGATGTCGGATCGCTCCAAAAGGCCAATACGGAGAAGATGAACAAGGCGATCGATTTCATAAAATCGAGCGGAATCGAGGCAAAGGACGTGAAAACGAGCGGCTACTCTATCAATCCGCGCTATCAGTACTACAACTGCGGACAAACCCTGACGAGCGGAACCGTTCAGCCCTGTCCGCCCGCGGAAATCGTGGGATACACCGTGACCCAGAACGTGGACGTGAAGATTCGCGATTTCTCGAAGATCGGCGATCTTCTCTCGGGCGTAGTGAAGAACGGCGCAAATGCCGTCTCTCAACTGCAGTTCACTATCGATGATCCCGAGAAGGCAAGAAACGATGCGCGCGCCGATGCGATAGCAAAGGCCAAGGTGCAGGCGGAAGAAATTGCCGATGCCGCCGGCTTCTCGGTGGGACGTCTTCTCTCGGTTGACGAGTCGGGATACAGCCCCCTCTATTACGACAGCATAAGGAGTGTGAAGATGGAGAGCGCGATGGGATCGCCTGCCGTTCCGGCCCCCTCGATCGAACCCGGTTCTGAGGAGGTGAGCGTGACGGTGAACTTGAGGTACGAAATAAAATAGGGAAAGCGTCGGTATCAATATACGAACGAGAGCGTAATCGTACGAACGGCATTATTCATACGATTACTCCATCCGGCATATTCTTATCATGCGTATGCAGAAGAAGGTTCTTGTAATCATTATTATTGCGGGATTTTTGGGCGGAGTGGCGGGATCCATCATCTCGGCCGGTTCGGTGCACGCGAGTGTCTTCGGTGATATATGGAATTTTCTGAAAGGAACCCCCTCGGAAACCGGGACGGCGCCCGTCGGTCTCTCGACGACCACGTCGCCGCTCTACGCTCCCACCATCGATTACGAGCGGGCGGTCGTGAGCGCGGTAAAGAAGGCGTCGCCGTCCGTCGTCTCCATCGTTATTAGTAAGGATCTACCGGTTATCGAAAACTGCCCGTATGATCCTTTTTCGAATCTTCCTCCCGAATTCAAAAATCTCTTCGGGAACGGAGTTCAGTTCTCGCAGCCGTGCGAAAAAGGAACGAAACTTCAGGAGATCGGAGGAGGATCGGGGTTTATTATTTCGGAGAACGGCCTCGTCCTTACGAATAAGCATGTCGTGAGCGATGCGGGCGCCGACTACACGGTGCTTACGAACAATGGAAAAAAATACTCCGCGAAGGTGCTCGCCCGCGATCCCGCGCAGGATCTCGCCGTATTGAAAATAGAAGCGAATAATCTTCCCGTAATGAAGCTCGGCGATTCGGATACGCTCGAATTGGGACAGACCGCGATTGCGATCGGAAATTCTTTGGGAGAGTTTAGGAACACCGTTTCGGTCGGAGTGATCTCCGGATTGGAGAGGACTATTACGGCATCGGCCGAAATCATCGGCTCGGAAACGATCCGGGGAGTGATTCAAACCGATGCGGCGATCAATCCGGGTAATTCCGGCGGGCCGCTTTTGAATCTCCAAGGAGAAGTGATCGGCATCAATACCGCGATCGTCTCCGGCGCTCAGAATGTCGGATTCGCGATTCCCGTAAACCAGGCGAAGCGCGACATCCAGTCGGTGAGAACGACAGGCAGTATAAAAGTCCCGTATCTCGGCGTTCGCTACGCGATCATCACGCCCGGTATGGTGACTTCTCAGGAACTTTCCGCGGATCACGGCGCGCTGATTCGCGGTTCGGACGAAGGTCCGGCGGTCGCCCCCGATTCTCCCGCCGCGAAAGCAGGGTTACAGGCAGAAGACATTGTCCTCGAAGTGAACGGAACGAAGATAGACGAAGATCACCCGCTCTTGACCCTGCTACAGCGTTACAGCGTAGGCGACACGATAACGCTCAGAATACAGAGAAAGAGCCGGACGCTCGATCTTCCCGTTACGCTCGGCGAGCGGCCGAAGGGGGAGTAGAGAATTAGCACTCAAAGACCCTCTTTGCTAATTTGAGGGGAAGGTGTATAATAGTGGTAAATCCTAATACCAAAACCCTAAATCCTAAACAAATTCAAATTACCAAAATTTTAATTCTCAAAACACGCGTTTTGGACATTGGAATCTTGGATTTCGGTCATTATTTAGGATTTAGAAATTAGGATTTCGGATTTTAAACATTCATGCCCAACTTCCAACGTTTTACTATCAAAGCACAGGAGGCGCTCCAAAACGCCCAGGAAATGGTTGCGCGCTACAACCATGGCGAGCTCAAAGCACTCCATCTGTTAGCGGCGCTTGTAGACGATGAACAGACGCTCGTGCGGCCGATGCTCGTTCGCGCGAACGTGAATCTCTCGGAACTCGATCGCGAAGTGAGGACGACGCTCGAAAAACTCCCGAAAATTTTCTCCTCTCAGGGAGTAGTGGGACAACTGTATCTTTCTCAAGAATTGATGCGCATTTTGGATAGAGCGGGGGAGATTGCGACGAAACAAAAAGACGAGTTTATTTCATGCGAACATCTTCTCGCCGCACTCTCGGACATTCCGTCCGTGACGCAGGACGTTCTTGCTCATTTCGGAGCGCGGAAAGAAGCGCTCTTGAGAGCGCTTCATGAACTCCGCGGTTCGACGCGCGTGACGGACGAGACTCCCGAGACGAAGTTCCAGGTGCTCGAAAAATACGCGGTGAATATCACGGAAAAAGCGCGCGAAGGGAAACTCGATCCGGTGATCGGGCGGGAAGACGAACTTCGCCGCCTTATGCAAATCCTTTCGCGGCGCACGAAAAACAATCCGGTTCTGATCGGCGAGCCGGGCGTCGGGAAAACCTCAATTGTGGAAGGTCTCGCGCAGCGCATCGTCTCGGGCGACATACCGGAATCGCTGAAACAGAAAGAGATTATCATGCTCGATCTCGGGTCTTTGATCGCCGGCACGAAATTCCGCGGCGAGTTCGAGGACAGATTCAAGGCATTTATGAAAGAGGTGCGCGAGTCGCAGGGACGCATCATCCTCTTTATCGATGAGATTCACATGATCGTGGGCGCGGGAGCCGCCGAAGGGGCGATTGATGCCTCGAATCTTTTAAAACCCGCGCTTGCAAGGGGGGAGCTTCATGCGATCGGCGCGACGACGCTCAAAGAGTATCAGAAGTATATCGAGAAGGATGCGGCGCTCGAGCGCAGATTCCAGCCGATTATGGTTGAAGAACCCTCGATCGAGGATTCGATCGCCATCCTGCGCGGCTTGAAAGAGAAGTATGAGACGCACCACGGGCTTAAGATTACCGACGAAGCCATCATGGCAGCCGTAAATCTGGGGGCGCGTTACATTTCCGATCGCTTTCTCCCGGACAAGGCGGTGGATCTTATCGATGAAGCGGCCGCCGCGCGGCGCCTCGAATCCGACAGCGTCCCCGAAGGAATAGAGAAGATAAGAAGAGAGATCACGCGGCTTGAAATAGAAAAATCAGCGCTCCACAAGGAACAGGGTTCGAAGAAGGCCGCGCGTCTCAAGGAGGTGGTAAAAGACCTGAAGCGGTTGAAGGATCAGAATACGAAACTCTCCGCGCACTGGGAGGGAGAAAAGAGCGGCATCGGTTCGCTCCATGAAATTCGGAAATCGATGGAGGATTTGAAACGGGAGGCGGAGATCGCGGAGCGGGAAGGGAACTTCGAGCGGGTTGCGGAGATCAGATACGGGGCGTATCCGAAAGTCGAGAAAAAGTATCGCGAGCTCGAGAAGGCGGTCAATGCGAAAGCGGACTTGCAGGCGAAGAAAGGGGAACGTTTCATAAAAGAAGTCGTGGATGAAGAAGACATCGCGACGGTGGTCTCCCGCTGGACGGGGATTCCGGTCTCGCGCATGCTCGAATCGGAGATGAAAAAACTCGCGCGGATCGAGGAAGAACTCCGCCGCCGCGTCGTGGGACAAGAAGAGGCGATCGACTCCGTGGCGCGCGCGCTTCGGCGTTCCCGCGCGGGACTTGCCGACGAGGACAGGCCCTCGGGATCGTTCATGTTTTTGGGACCGACCGGCGTCGGAAAGACCGAACTCGCGAGAGCGCTCGCGGAGTTTATGTTCAACGACGATAAGGCGCTTATCAGAATCGACATGTCGGAGTATATGGAACGGCATTCGGTGTCGCGTCTCATCGGTTCGCCGCCCGGTTACGTGGGATATGACGAAGGGGGACGGCTCACCGACACGATCCGCCATCGGCCCTACAGCTTGATCTTATTCGATGAGATCGAGAAGGCGCATCCCGAGGTGTTTAACATCCTGCTCCAGGTTCTGGACAACGGACGGCTCACCGACTCGAAAGGAAAGATCGCGAACTTCAAGAATGCCGTCATCATTCTTACCTCGAACGTCGGAAGCGAGTACTTCCGCGAGATGTCTTCCTTGGGTTTCAAGGTGGGCCACGGGGGAGAAGCGCTTCGGGAACAAGAAGAACAGTACGGCGACCGGATTATGAGTTCGCTTCGCGAAACGTTCAAGCCCGAGTTTTTGAATCGCCTCGATGAAATCATTATCTTCAATGCGCTGATCCCCGCGGATATCGAAAAGATCGTCGATATCCAGCTTAACGAAGTAAAAGCACGGCTTCTTGAGAAGGGAATCACGCTCCAGATCAAGCCGGAGGTGCAACACTATATCGTGGAGCATGGATTCGATCCCGATTACGGCGCGAGACCCATCAAGCGCCTCATCCAAAAAGTCATCGTCGACACGCTCGCGGACAAAATGGTCCGGGGCACACTCCGAGATGGTACAAAAGCTACTGTCATCCTTGCCAAAGGAAATCAGGTGGAAGTTACTGTATAAATCCTTCGGAGCGGTACTCGCCCTTGGATTTGCGTATCTTCTCGGGTTTTCGTTCTTCGGGGGCCTTGTGTACTTCGCGGCGCTCGTGGCGCTCTACCGCTCCGAGTTCTCCAGTCGGCAAGTGCGCGTATCCTTCTGGCTCCTCGGAGTTCTCGCGCTTCTCGGTTTATATGCGGTTACCTTTTCCCTTCCCTCGTTTTTTGCGGCCTCGATCATAAAACTGCTCATACTGCTCGGGTTCGGCGCGCTTTTGTATTGTGTGCTCGTAGATCTGAACCACGTGCTTGCCGAGCGATTGCTTTGGTACCGTCTTCTTCATTCGCTGATTCTCTTTTTCACCTTCGTCGAGTTCTTCTTCTTCGCGCCCGCCCGCGAGAGCGAGTCGTTCTTCCCTCTTTTCTTCTGGCTTGTCGGGATTTTTTTCGTAGTCGCACTTCTTTTCAGGGAAGCGTTCTCTTTCCTCGGGGTCGCGGTTTCGCGATCGCTCCGTCTCGCCTCCGTCTCTTTCGGACTTCTTGCCGCCGAGGTGTCGGCGCTCGCTTTTTTCCTCCCTCTCGGATTTCTGAACGCGGGCGCGTTTCTCGCCGTGGTGTTTATCCTCCTTCGGGACGCGCTTTCCATGCATTTTGAGGGATCGCTTTCTTTCTCGTTCATCCTCAAAGAACTGACGTTTTTTGCGGTATTTGCGAGCATCCTCTTCGCCGCCACCCCGTGGCTTCTTCCTTAGACACGGGTCAATACGGATACAACTGATTCATACGGATAACGGAATCGGTACGAATCCGTCAAAATCCGTATCAATCCGTGTCTCATATCGTAATATTTAGCGCACACATACGTTCATGTATATGCAGGTTGATTAGGGGATCTTTTGTGGTATAATACCTACTAGAAATCACGGATTCTTGTGGGGGTGAAAGTCAGGAAGGCTCTACTGCGGGGTGCTATTAGGCTGAGGTAACTCAGCATCGAACGCACTACGATGAAGGTTGCCGCCCTTCCACTCCCACAAGAGTTCGTAATTTTTTAAGTAATCTTCTTCTATCCTGTAGAAAGTGACTACCTCCAACTGAGGTGAGTTGCCTTTTTGAATTATTTCTATTGAACAAAAGTACTTCTGGTTTTTGATATCTTTAACAAAACAGTACTCTCCTCTTTTTCCGTCCCTATTCTTGTAAATCTTGTCCGGGTATTTGACGATTAGATGGGTATTGTTCACCAAGAAATCAAACTCTTCTGCCGGTTTCTTATCATAAACATGTTTTACGACCCTAGTATTGATATACACCCTGTTACTGGGAAAAGAAATTCCTCCAAGCACTGCGTTGGTAAGACCACACAAGAAAACTCGAACCAGCTGAACAATAGCTTTTTTCTCTGTTCCTTTAATGTATTTCTTACATAAGTAGGAAATTGTATGAGACCCACCGTCTACCATCTCTTCTGGAGGCATGCCTAAATTATCATACCAATAGGGTGACAACTCAAGTTTATCTGTAAATAGTTCGTAGTTGCTTTGGTATATGCTATGACTTGAGACCGCCAAGGCAAGTTCTCTGTAGCTACGGAGGTTGCAAGAGCCGTTGGCTCCGGTGCCTCCTTACCAGCATAAATCGGCCGTATCCGTCAATCCGTGTCCACGTAACAAGAAACACCCCTTTTTCGTTGTAGATAATGTACCGAAAATGTTGTGGATGAGTGAGTGCTTGCAACACTCGGCAAATTCTTGTAATTTGGTATACTATAAAGAGAGTTAGTAGGGGGTGAGGCCCAGCTAACCCGGCAAAGCGCGGCTCTTTGGCTGAGCCATCCGTTTCTGAACATGCTCGATTCGGTGATGGGTGTCTCGGCCGAAGGGATATATCGCGTTCTTAAGGGTTCTGATAGGTCTCGCTCAAAGCGAGATTTTTTCTTTTTTATCGATACTAATACGCCGCTTCCTTGACTTCCGCCGCCTTCTCCTCACAAAGACGGGGGTCGAAAAGCAAGAAAGTCACGGCGTTCCTGAAAATCCTTAAAGGTCGACGGCACAGCGAAGAAGACACTTTGCTGTGAACGAAAAAAATGTCGAATACATACAAGAACAATCATTCATACGGCAAATAACGACGAGCAATTTATTTTCGCGTGGATTGATGTTCTTCAGAAATAAAAACCAAAATGAGTAATTTAAGTCGAAAAGTCGTTGCAGTAGGCCTTTCGGTCGCGACCGTTGCATGGTTTGCAGGTTCGGTGATCACGGCTTCTGCGGCGACCACAGCTGAATTGCAGGCGCAGATCGCCCAACTCTTGGCGCAGATCTCGGCCTTGCAAGCTCAATTAGGAACTGGCAGCACTTCGTCTGCGTCTTACTCCTTCGCCAAGGACCTCACCCTCGGCAGCAAAGGTGCAGACGTGAAGGGATTGCAGCAGTTCTTGAATAACAACGGTTACACCGTTGCGGCGACGGGTGCCGGCTCGAAGGGTCTGGAAACCGAGTACTTCGGTCCTGCCACGAAAGCGGCTCTCGCAAAATTCCAGGCAGCGAAGGGAATCTCCCCCGCGGCCGGGTACTTTGGTCCTAAGACCAGGCAGGTGGTGAACGCGACAGCGGGCACTGGCGGTACCACAACCGGTGGCACCACAACCGGTGGCACCACGACTGGCGGCACCGTAGTTGCTCCTGCGTCCGGATTGGCGGTAAGCGTTGCTTCCAATAATCCCGCGGCAGGTGCGTTAATCTCGAGCACCAATTCAGCGGCGGCTCGCGTTCCGGTTCTTGCGTTCAACTTGACTGCAGGTACCGCGAGCGGCATCACTGTCACGAACCTCAAGTTCCACAAGACGGGGGTGGTAGCTGACTCGGCGATCTCCGGTGCATACCTCGTCCAGAACGGCAAGGTGTTGTATCAATACACTTCCGTGAATAGCGGCGTGGTTGAATTTGCCGGTATTGCCTTGAATATTGCGGCTGGTCAGACCGCGAACTTGGTACTTGCGATCGATCCGGCAACGAATCTTTCCGCGGGTAACACGATCTCGTTTGCGATGACCGCCGCGACCGATGTGACGGCAACCGACGCGACAAGCGCCGCAGTCACTGCTTCGGGTCTCTTCCCGTTGAGCGGAAACGTCTTTACGGTGACGAGCGTCTCGAATCCGCAGATTGCATCGGTAACGTTCGCATCTTCGTCCGTCGGTACTACGGTATACGCCGGCACGAACGGAGTACTCGTCTCCCAGTGGACCGCGACTGTGAACAACAGCCCGGTGAACCTTACCTCGGTTAACTTCAAGGTAGTGGGTTCAGCCACGAAGACCGACCTCAAAAACGTGAAGTTCCTCGTGAACGGCACGCAGGCCGGGACGACCCTGGCGGCATTGAGCGCCGATGGAAGCGGATACTTCGATTTCACGTCGTCTCCCGTGAAGCTTCAGACCGGATCGAACAACATTCAGATCTATGCTGACGTAACGGGTTCCCCGAGCTTTACGTTCCAGTTTGAGCTCTTGAACTCGTACGACATCTACGCGGTAGACACGCAGTACAATGTTCCTGTTTCCGTGACCGTGAACGGCGGTTCCGGCGTATTGGTAACAATCAATCAGGGACAAATCACGACTTCGGTAAACTCGAACACTCCGACCGGCAACATTGCCCTCGGCGGTTCGGGAACGACCTTGGCGAAATTTGACATTTACGCCGCAGGTGAAGCCGTGAAAGTGAAGTTTTTGGATGTAGTGCTTACGAAGACCGGTGGCACGCACACCTGGAACAACGGAGGATATGACACCGATATCCAGAACCTCCGCTTGGTTGATGACCAAGGGAACCAGGTTGGTACGACCATCTCGACCGTTGGCACCACAGGTGCTTCTACGAGCGGCTCTTGTACTCTTACAAGCTCCACCGTGGTCACTTGTCACTTCGGAACGAGCGGTTCTCCGATTGTGTACATCGTCCCCGCGAATACGACTCGCACGATCTCCGTGAGAGGCGACATTCAGACGGGTGCCGATTTCACGACGGTGGCCGCAAGCTTGCCGGGTAACTCTTCGAACTTGCAGGGCTTGACCTCAAGCCAGACGAGCTCGAGCGGATCGGCAACCGGTTCCTCATTGACGCTTTCGACGACACCTCTCGTGGTGACGAAGAACGGCGCCTTTGCGAGCCAGACGTATGCGAAGGGCGCGCCTGCCACGAAAATTGGCTCGTACGTCTTCACCGCATCCTCGGCTGAAGGAGTGAACATCTCGAACTTCACGGTTTCGACGAATGCCTCATCCTCGAACTTCCAGAACCTTAAGGCGATGGTTGGTTCGACTTCGGTGGGCACGACGTTAAGCACCATTTCTTCCGGTAATCACACCTTCGCCGGTAACTTCTCGGTTCCGGTAGGAGGCACCGCGGTCGTGGATATCTATGCGGATATCTTGACTACGAACACCGGTGATATGGGTACCTTCACGTCATTCGTATCCTGCACGGGAACGGGTGCGACAACGAACACCTCGGTTGCGTGCAGCGGTACACCGACTGGTCAGAACATCACGGTATCTTCCGGTCCTACGCTTACTATTTCGAACAACAACTCCGGCGCTTCGCGCCAGGTGGTCTTGGGTTCGACGGGCGTAAGCTTGGCGAAGATCCTCTTGACTGATACGGCTGGTATCGAACCGATCCGACTCCAGGAACTTAAGTTCACCATGAACACCGGTTCCGGGGTGGGTGCTGCATTCACGAACTTGCAGCTCTACGACGCGAGCGGAGTAGCTATCTCTGGCGCGGGACCGATCTCGATGACGAGCGCGGCTCCATCCTTTGTGGCTGACTTCAACTTCGGCAACAGCGCCGTTATGGTGGTGCCGCAAGCTGGAACGCTCTCGGTAGAACTTCGTGGTAGCGTAGCGCCCTTCGTGGTTGGCGGTGGAAGCGTTGAAAACGCGACGACCTCAATCGCGATCTCGGCGACCTCAAGCGTGGTTGCATACGGCAAGTCATCCAACACTTCGGTGGTGGTAACTGGCGCACCGTCATTCGCGACCCTGACGTCCTTGAGAAGCAAGCTCTCGTTAGCTGGCACCTCTCTTGGTTCTGATAGCGCTTGTGGCAGCTATGCCGGCGGTTCTCTGACCGCACGATCTAGGACTACGACCGATTACGTCGGCTGCTTGAAGCTCAGCGCGGATGCCTCGGGTCAAGAAGTGAAGGTAAACACCTTGGCTTTGCGATTCGTCGGCGGTGCGCTCTCGACGGCAAGCGCCTTCAACGTAAGCTTGATCGATCCTCAGACCGGCGCGGCATACGATGGCGCGACGAACCCGCAATCCTGCAGCCCGACTGGAAACTCTTGTAGCGTCTCATTCGCCTTTACTGGAACGCCGATTTCTTCGGCATCCACAAAGGGAGTCGCGATCAAGGTTGACTCGTCAGCGTTCTATGTCTCTGCAAACCTCGGACAGTCCGTGGATGTGACAATGAATGCGGCAACGGATGTGAACTGGGGCGATGGCGCGGTTAGTGGCTCGACGCCAAATGGCTTGAATCTTTCAAGCGACGTCAGCGTTCCGCTTAACCTCGCACACGTCACCTACACCAACTAGGGAGCAATTTCGTTGGTATAAAAACAACCCGCCTTCTGGCGGGTTGTTTTTATCCCTCCCGCCACGTTCCTCTAAAATTTGAAATCAGGACTTTCTGTAGTAAACTACATGCATGTCCGAAAACTCCGTTTTGAAGATCATCCGAACGTGCCTCTACGCGATGGTCGTCTTCGTCCCGCTTTTTTTCTGGAAGTGGACGATGAACCCATTTATCGTCGTGAAGACGGCAATCTTCCAGTCGCTTGCCGGTATTATTATTCTTCTCTGGGTCGCGCTTGCGATACGGAACAAAAAGTACCGGCCGCGTATGACGCCCCTCTTGATCGGGGTTTTGGTATTCATGTTTGCGCTTTCCGTCTCCGCCCTCCTAGGGGAAGACCTTATGATGAGTTTGTGGTCGCAGGAAACGAGGACGATCGGTATTGTCTCGCTCTGGTTTTTTACCCTTTTTTATCTCGCGCTCGTATCTCTCAAAAATGCGATCAAGTGGCAGAAAGTATGGTTTTTAAGTTTGGTAACGAGTCTCTTCGCCGCATTGGGTGCGCTTCTCGCCTTCATCCCTTTCGTCGACAATCTTTTCCTTAATCAGAGAAATATACGTCCGT
>DAIDBF010000043.1 GCA_027310235.1 bacterium
GTGGTAGACTATCTCGTTGCCAACGAGAATGCGGGGGTTCGATTCCCCCTACCCGCATAAGTGTGTCATAATGAAAGAGTATGGATGATGCGATACGTCTTGTTATTACGGTCCTTTTTATAGGGCTTATTGTGCTTTCGATCGTCTTTTTCGGAATCTTCGGAATCGCGCCGCTCACAAAACTGGGGGGGATAGTCAACAAAAGACCATCTTCCGAAGTTGTTGTCGAAGAGGCGACCACAACCATAAGTGAAATAACACCAACGTCTTCACTGGAGACACCGGGAGGAAACGTTCTTATTTCTTCCTCTCCAATCACGAATTCGGTTCCTGAAGAACCATCTTCTTCCGGCACCGAGAGCCCCCCTCTTAGTTTCGGGGATGTTCCTTCGACGGGAATTCCCGAGGGCCCGGGGAAGGTGAAATTCTACAGCCAGTCATCGCCGATTGCTGTAGATGAGATTCCTTCGAATGCAATCCGCATCGTTGACTCGGGAGGCAAGTTTACGCCCGCCGTCATCGCTGTTCCCGCAGGGAGTCCGTTTACACTCGCCATTACGTCGGGAGACGATGGAACGCACGTTTTCAAGTTCAATAATCCCGCGTTCGCTTCGATCGGGCTGGGAGTCGGTCCGCGCCAAACGAGAATTATCACTCTAAGCATTTCGGAAGCGGGATCATACGGATTCCACTGTGACGTGCCGGGCCACGCTCCTCAAGGAGAGGTGGGAAGGATCGTCGCACAATGACGTTATAATACGATTTTGAAAAACCGGTGCTTGCCGATCTTTAGGATCTCATTTCCGCGGAATCGTACCGTTTCGAACGGATCGTTTTTGATCGCCCCGTTCAGTTCGACGGCATTCTGATGCATCAGCCGGCGCGCTTCACTTTTCGAGGCGACCCCCGCGTTGATAAGCAAATCCAGCATATTCGCTTCTTTTCCGGCCAGCTTCAATCGAGTGATATCTTCAGGAACTTCTTTTTTTGAAAATAACTTTTCGAATCGTTCGCGCGCCTTTTCCGCTGCCTTTGCTCCGTGGTAACGTTTCACAATTTCAAACGCAAGCCGTTCTTTCAAAATTTTCGGGTTGGTTCCTTTTTCCAGTTGTTCTTTGTAGTCGCGCACCAGAGGAAGAGAAACGTCGGTCGCAATCTCAAAATAGTCGATTATGCCTTCATCGTGCATCGACATTATCTTCCCGAACTGCTCGTCGGGCGAATCGATGATATTTACCACGTTGCCCCAGCTCGTCGACATCTTTCTCCCGTCGAGGCCGAGAAGCATCTTGGTCGTAAGAATATCCTGTGGTTTTTGTCCGTAGTGCTCTTGTATTTTTCTTCCCGCAAAGAGATTGAAAAGCTGATCCGCGCCGCCGATCTCGAGGTCGGCCTTGATCGCGACCGAGTCATACCCTTGGTACAGTGCGTAGTGGAGTTCGCGGATGCTTATTTCTTCCTCTTTCTCCCATCGTTCTTTGAAATTTCTCCGTGCGATCATCTGCTGCACCGAAAAGAGCTCGGCGAGTTCGTCGAACTCCCGGAGTTTCATTTTTGAGAACCACGCGCTGTTGTAATGCAGTTCAACCTTCTTCATATCGAGGACCATGCCGAGCTGCTTCGTATAGTGTTTCATATTTTCTTTCACTTGTGTTGGTGAGAGAAAAGGACGCTTGGAAAGTTTGTCGGATGCGTCCCCAATCTGGGCAGTGTAGTCGCCGATAATGAGGACGATGGTGTGGCCGAGGTCCTGGAACGCTCTGAGTTTCCAGAGCGTTGAGGCGCGACCGATGTGGATCCTCGGTCCCGTGGGATCGATGCCGTGTTTGATGCGGAGCTTTTTCCCCGAGCGGAGCGCGCGGGAGAGATGTTCTTTGTCGGTAATCTGTTCTACTCCCCGCGTCAGGATCGACTCAATGACTTTTTCTTTCGATTGCATGCAATAATTGTACCATATAACACTTCCCTTTCGATCGTAGGCGAAGTGTTATATCGAGGCCGGGCCTCGATAGATTAAACAACTTTTCTTCCGAAGCAGGAGCATCGCATCTCTCCGAACGAGGGTAAGACCGGCCAATCCTGCCTGTGCAGGCAGGCGGCCCGGAGCGCCCGAGTGAGGAGAGATACAATGCGACTGTGATTATTTCTTCGTCTTGATGATGGCGTCGATCAAGCCGTAGTCCTTCGCTTCCTGCGAGGTAAGATAAAAATCCCGGTCGGTGTCGCGCTCGATCTTATTGAGTTTCTGTCCCGTGTGTTTCACGAGAATCTGGTTCAGCTTATCTTTAATCTTTACGATGTGCCGCGCGGTGATTTCGATTTCAATTGCTTGTCCTTCCGCCCCGCCCATTACTTGGTGGAGCAAAATCTCGGAATTCGGGAGCGCGAATCGTTTTCCTTTTTCTCCCGCACCCAGAAGTACCGCGCCCATTGAAGCGGCCATGCCGACACAGATCGTAGATACCGGCGCCTTCACGAACTGCATCGTGTCATAGATTGCGAGCCCCGCGGTTACCGATCCTCCGGGGGTATTCAGATATAAACTAATGTCTTTCTTCGAATCTTCGTGATCGAGAAAAAGAAGTTGAGCGATCACGCTGTTCGCGACCTGATCGACGATGGGGCCGCCCAGAAAGACGATACGTTCTTTCAAAAGACGCGAATAAATGTCGTATGCCCGTTCACCGTACGCGGATTTCTCAATAACGGTGGGAATAAGGTTCATCCCCCACATAATAACAAGTAATTTTGACTAGAGCAAATTTTGAGAAGTTATTTTCTACGAACAAGGCTATCCTTTCTCCCCGACATTTATGTGGGGGATTCATCCCGTAAGGGTATCCGAGAGTCTCTCTTTTAATCTTCGCAATCCCTGTTTGTGTAATTTGAGCGCGTGTTCTCTTTGAAATGCGTCCCTCTTACTTATATACCCTTCAATATAGATTAACTTCCAAGGAGAATATTTGCTTGTATGATAAGACGTGTTGCTATTATGTTGAAGTAGCCTTTTCTTTATATCTTTAGTGCAACCAACATAAAGACTCCCATTTTTCAGTGATTGGAGTACATAAACGCAATACATATGCTTAGGGAGATTTATCCCCCATACTCAAGTGGGTAGGGGATTCGTGCGTCAGTACTTTACCAGAGTGACTTTTGTGACGTCAAATTTCTGAGCAGTGAGGATGTTATCCGCGCTCTCCACGGTGATCGTATCGCCTGTTTTCACGCTTGAGAATGATTGTGCGGATTGCGCGGGCGACCCTCTTCCGTCAAGTTTCGAATAATCCACAAGCACGTAGCGCGTATCAGGAGTCGTATTTGCCATGCGGATCTGTTTCGCGCGCGGCGTGCCGTCCGTGTGGGGGAGATAGTCTGTGGGGTCGTTCACCTCAAGCTCGAAGGTTGCGCCGTAGCTATTCGTTACTTTTCCCGAGAGTGAATGCAATTCTTCCGGCGGTTTCGGGTAGATTGCTTCAACCACCGACTTGTATTTCGCTTCGCCAAGTGCCTGCCCCGTGTTTTTTCCGTTGGTCTGCCCGATGAAGAACCCGCCGATGAAAAAGACGATGACGAGGAGCACTCCGCCTATGATAAGTATGTTCTTGTTTATGTCTTTTTCCATATGGTATGATTATAGCATATCGGGTGTGCTATACTATGTCCATGATGGAAAAAATGACACTGGAAAAACTTGCGGAAATGGTGGCACAAGGATTCGAGGGAGTGGATATAAAATTCGACCGCGTCAATGAGCGATTTGATGACGTTGAGTCCCGGCTTGATGACGTTGAGTCCCGGCTTGACGGCATTGAGCGCCGGATTGATTCGATTGAAATGGAGCTTATTGACATTAAAAAGAAGCTCGATAATATCGTGTACCGCCACGAGTACGAAGCGTTGAAAGACAGAGTGGCGGCTCTCGAAGAAAAGTTAAAGTCGTCGAGATAGTTTGCTATAATATAGAGTATGAAAAACCTCGCAAAAAATCCGTTCTTTTGTCTTTCAGTCGTTTTGATTTTTGTGGTCGCCTTTGAGGTGGTAAATCTTGTGCGCGCGCAATATGCCGCGCCGACCGCTCCGCCTCCGGGAGGACAGCCCGCCTCTCCGCTCGATACGAGTTCATTCGGTCAAGTGAAGACAGGCAATATAACTGTCGGAAGTGAAGGATTAAATGGGGTGCAATTAAATAAGGATGGAATTCTTTATTTTGGAAAAGTTGCGGGAAATAATTTAACTTCAGGATCGGCTGCAATTATGTTTGACGGAACCGATTTTAAATACTCTACGAGCACGCTAACCCAAGGAGGGGGGTGGAATAAATTTGGAACCGGGACGGGGAGTGCGACGAATTTTTGGACGTTAACGAGTAATGGAATCGCTTTTACTGGAGGAAGCGTTACGGTGGATAATTCAGGGCTGGTGACGAAGTTCTGGGGGACTGGGAGAACTCTTGGCAAGATCGACGGCGGCAAAAACTTTGCTTTAGTACAGAAAGCACAGGCGGTAGGTCCGAATGTTTATCCGAAGATGCCGTGCGATTATGATCCTGACATCCTTGAATGTTCCGATCCTTATCCATACTCTTCCTCAATGGGAAATTATGTGGTTGGCCAGTACTACTATGATAGCTATCTGAATCAAGCAACCGGAAAGTACTTGTATAAGCAGTTTGTTCTTGAGGCACGCCCAAATAATGCGGGGAATACCTCGGTGCTCATGGTGGGGGGTGTGAAAGTGGAAGATAATTTTTATGTGAAGAGCGGAAACAGTTATAGTCCTCTCTTACTTAAGGGGACGCTGTGTGGATTATTTGTCCCCGGAGGAATAAGTCTTCCTTGCGGTAATGGAGGGCCAGGGCCAAGTTTTAACCGAGCATGTCCTGCAGGTTATACGAATGTGAAATTTGGAAAGGGTGTAATTGCGATTGACGACCTTGAGGTTTGTGTAAAAAACTGATTTTTCGAGAAGAATAAACAAGTCGTCTTTTCGCAAGACGGCCTGTTTTGCTATAATAAGAGTAATGAAATCATCAATATATTCTCGTTGGATGATAGGAGGCACATGCGGGGCGGTGCTTCTCGCCGCAGGGATCTTTATCGTACGCGCACAGATAAACCCGTTCGGCCAGCCGACCAACTTCAAAGCCGCGACGGTTTCCGCGTGTGAGATTGATCTCTCGTGGGATGCGCAAGATGCGGCGAGCTTCGAGATCCAACGCTCGACGGACGGGACATTCTTTTCGGGAGTTACCACTACCTCCACTTCCGGTACTGCAACTTCATTCGAAGACACCTTACTTCCCGCTTCGGCCACCTTTTATTATCAAATGCGCGCAAAAGATTCAAATGGACAATCTTCCGCGTGGTCCGATCCTGCGAGTACCTCCACATTTGAGCTCAACGCCCCGGGTGCGCCAACGCTTGCAAGCGGAATGGGAGTGAGCGGCAACAAACAGATCTCGCTTTCATTTTCCCTCCCCGCCGCGCTTTCGAGTTATGGGGGGATATTCGTGGAACGGGCGCTTGCAGGAAGCAACGCCTTTACAGTACTTAATCCCACGAATCCACTTCCCCCGACCTTCACGTCGTATGGTGATAATAACGGAGGAGCGAATCTTGATCCCGCAAAGGCATACCAGTATCGGATTCGCTCGTTCGAGAGCGGCAAAGGATGCGGAGACGTGAAGGCATACTCTCCCTATTCAAAAATTGTGATCGTTCCCACCGCACCCTCGAATCTCTCCGTGTCGTATACTTATAATCCCACGACTGCGGATGCGGTAAACCTTGCATGGAACGGAAGCAAATCGCAGGATTTTTACGAAGTATGGCGCAGTGTGAATTCTGATGCTGCGTTTGCGGCGTACGCTTCTTCGACCTCGGCGCAGTTTACCGACAAAAATGTACAGACGAACACCAAGTACTTTTATGAGGTACGCGCGTGCTCGACTTCCGGCGGATGTTCCGATTTTTCAAACGTCGATTCGCGAACGGTTGCAAGCGCACCGCAGCATCTTACCGCCTCAATCGCGGCGGTATATACGGGCACTCCGAGAACAGTCGATGTGAAGCTCTCGTGGGACAACACATTTCCCGAGAGGAATTATTATCTCGAGCGCGCAACCTCGACGCTCGGACCTTTCGTACAAATTGGAAATCCGGTGAGCGGTCCGATCTCAAGCGTGACTTCGGTGTCCTATCTCGACCAGGGCTTGGTACGCGGCGGCACGTATGTGTATCAGGTGCGGTCGAGATTCGGCACGAACTACACGAATTATTCGAATATTGCTTCCGTTGATACGAATGTTACGCCGCTTGCTGGCTGGGCATGGGCAATGGCCGACTCGCCGCACGGGATCGGGTGGATCAAGTTCGATTCAAAAACCGCACCAGCGGATACCGTTGCTTACGGCGTGTATAAAAATGCGGGTAACGTACTCTCGGGGTATGCGTGGAGCGGAATCAAATGCGCCACGGGCGAGGGGAGACCTGCGACCGGCACGGGCTCGACGTGCGGCTACGGCTGGCTCTCGTTTAACGAAACGAGTGGATGCCCGGGAGGGGGAAACTGCAGTGCGACCTTCGATTCTGCGAAGAACAAACTTTCCGGATGGGCGAAGTTCCTTGCGGCAGACCCAACCAAGGGCGGTTGGGACGGCTGGGTGAGTTTGAATAGCATGAACAGGTCCGAGCCGATTGCGTATGCAGTGGAGTATGATCCTACAACAGGGAAATTCACCCCCGGCACAACAACGAGCACCTCGTGGGCGTGGGGTTCGACCGTCACCGGCTGGATGACGTTCTATGACGTGGCGATGGGTGCACCGAACGTGGAGCTCAAGCTT
>DAIDBF010000048.1 GCA_027310235.1 bacterium
TTTGTGAGCGGGAACCGCTCAAATGCGACCGTGTCGTTATACGCGAAAGGAGAAAACAAGACCGGCCAGAACTCTCCATATTCTTCCATTCCTTCGATAATCACCCGATGTAACGTTTCATACTCTTCCTTTTCATACTGACGGTTCAAAATGCAGTACTGTTTTTTCCGTAGCCCCACACACCCGAAGAGATTTTCTGAGTTGTGACAGTTATAGGAGTATTCAATGTTTCTCCCCGATATCACGAGTGACGAGAACTTTATTTTGAATCCAGCGCAGGTATTTCCCTCATAACACAATTCGGCGCCTTCGCCGGTGTCGAAAAGATCATGACACTCCCTGGTGGCGGTCGCGGAAACAATCCTCCGCGAATGCTCACTCACCGATGAGAGCGGATCGATATCAAAACACCAGAGACAGTCCTTGCTATTTCGTATATTATCCCCCGTAACCTTTTCCGAGTGGTAAATGCGTGCGTATCGTTTCGGAACTCCTCTTGAAAACTCGTCGAATTTCTTCCGCATGCGGGAGATGCCCGAAAAAGACCCGGAGTACTCCGCAACAACCTTCTCATACTCCTCTTTTGAACACGGCTTATTCCAAATATGATATTTTTTATTTCGAAGTCCGACACATCCGAAACAGTTGCTGCAGTTCCGGCAATCAGAAAGAAAAGTAGAATCTCTGCACTCGACCGAGTGTTCCGAAAAAGAAACGCGAGAACAGTTTTTCAAGTACGACGACTCATAGCACTGATTACACTCGACGAGAAAATAGTAATCCACACATTCGTGTGCGGTCCGCGTATAGTACCCGTACATGCAATTGAACGTCTCGAATCCGACGGTATAGTACGAGCCCTTCGAAAATGTCACGCTCGGGCAATAACTGCAGTCGACGGAGTTCAAATTGACTACATTTGCTCGGGGTACGGAATCTAGGAGTTCCTTGAATTGTTCCAAAAATGGTCTCGCGGAATCATACGCAATTCCGTATTCCATAGGATCCCACGAATCACCCCACCATGTTTTCTCCTCATACACGGGGAATGGAGCATCGGCGGGGAATATCGAGAGAATATCTTTTCCCGTACGCGAATCTTTCCTCTTAAAAAGCGTTTTCGCGTGAAGAAATGCCGCACGGCGTTTCATCCTACACTCCGGACACCAAGTGGGGGGCGGAGCTTCTATTCTTTTATAGAACGCGAAGTCGTCCGGTTCGATGACGAACGGCTGTTTGCAATTTTGACACGCTCTTGATTCCGTCTGCATTCATTTATTATACAGCTTTTATTTTCAATGCCTGGAGGCCGGGCCTCCAATTCTACGCTATAATAAATGCATGACATGCAGAATTATCAGTCATCGCGGACTTTGCAGAAAACATTTTTGGAACCTACGAAAAGGAGAAAACACCATCGAGGCGTTCAGGGAAGGAGTGGAAGCACTCGAAAAGATGGGGATGAAAAAATCGATCGAGTTCGACATCCGCGCAGCAAAAGATGTAATCCTTGTGGTGCGCCACAACGAACGACTTAATGACATCGCCAATGCATCGGGATTCGTGTGGGATTATACGGCGGCAGAACTTCAAAAATTGGACGCAGGATACGGAAGGACGATTCCCCGTTTCGAGGAAGTGCTCGACGAATTTAGAAACGACGATGTCGAGTTTAACATCGAGCTTAAGGAAAACGGTATTATAAGAGGAGTGAAAGAAATGGTGATGGCGCGCGGTTTGGAAAAGAGAGTGATCATCTCCGCATTCGATGAAGATGACAACGATCCGCGTTACCAATTCCCCGAACGATTCTCGAAGTGGGACGAGCTCTCGTGCGCGGGAGCCGAAGTGCGCTTTGCCCTTCTCGCAACGAAGTGGAAGATTGAAAAAATTGGGGGCGTGGACGCGTTCGTAAAGAAAGCTGCCGAGTGCGGCGCTTCGGCGATCAACCCGGAACGCTCTGCCGTGACGAAAGCGCTTATTGACGCGGCACACGGCGCAGGACTCGAGGTGCGAGTATGGGTGGTAAATAGAAAAAGTGAATACAAAGAATTTGAGAAGTTGGGGGTTGATGCGGTGTTCTGCGATAATCCTCTTTTTCTGCGATAAAAAAGTTATCCCCAATAGTATCGAGGCCGGGCCTCAATATAACATTTCTCCTACGATCGTAAGAGAAGTGTTATAAAAGATCAGTCCAGGAATCTGAAGGTCTTTACGATATCCAAACCCCTATCAAAATAGGTGCGGAGTGCCTCATCAACATTTTCCACAGAACTCGTAGTGTCCCTGTAGTTACTTCCCACTCGAAGCTGTTCCACTGCAAAACACATACCATCATGCACCGTCCTGAAACTTTCTCCCCCGAGATATTGCATCATTGCGGCGTTTTTGATGGGAAACTTGTAGAACGTCGTCCCGTTTATTATGGCTTCGGTTGAAGAGACATTGACGTAGGGACTCGAAGAGGTACAACTTGAGACATCCCGGGAGTTTACGCTTACCCCTATGCGCACTTCCGCGCTGAAATAACGGGGATAGGTGCTTGTGCTTTCCGTCCGATAGATGGGAAAGGCCGCAATAAGCGTCCCCGTCGAGTCAGGTACGTCATCCGCACGCCAACTGTCGGAGAGGAGATAAAATCGCTTGAACGTCGTGTCGGGTAAAATCTCCTGAGGATAACGGATTTCGAATCCGTACCCCGTATTCTTGTAGATATTCCACCCCGCCTCGGGGGTCGTCGTCGCAACCGCCTGCGGCGTACTTGTCGTTTCTTTACCCGACTCGATCGGCGTAAACTTCACAGCCGGAATCGAGGGGAACGCCCAAAAGATGACTCCCACCATGATAATCACGAGAAGAAATACAAGCCACCTTGTTTTTATATCGCCCATAATCTAATAGTACTTCCGTAAACCCCATTACAAGAGCCTACGAACTTACAATACTCATCTCTACCTAGTATACCAGCGCTCGTGGTTCCTTGTAACGGGGTAAAGCGGACTTTACTAGACACATAACCGCTGAGAGATAGAATTGAAACTATGAGTACCACAAAAGAATTACACCTAACCCAGGCAAGCATTCTTCGAGTTCTTATGTTCAAGCCGGAGGCAAGATTTTCCGACCTCAACGCCGAAGGACTTTCGAGCGATCACTTCACATTCCACGTGAAAAAACTTCTTGAAATGGAGTTTATCGAAAAGACGGACGAGGGTTTGTACCGCCTCACAAGATCGGGAAAAGAATTCACTAACAGGTTCGATACCGATGTAAAACAGATTGTGCTCGAGCGGCAGGCGAAGATAGGGGTGAGCGTCATCTGCACGCGCGATCAGGAAGGAAAAATAGAATATTTGATACAACAACGCCTCAAACAGCCCTACTACGGATTTTACGGATTCGTCACCGGAAAGGTACGTTGGGGAGAGAGCGTTTTTGAGACCGCGGCGCGGGAACTCAAAGAAGAAACGGGGCTCTCCGCGACACTCAAGCTTGTCGGCATCGAACATAAGATGGACTACTCCGAAAAAGAGGAACTTCTTGAAGATAAATATTTTTTCACCTTTAAAGGGACAACGACAGACGGCAAACTCATCGAGCAATTCGAAGGAGGAAGGAACGCCTGGTGTTCCAGAAAGGAGATTGAGAAACTTCCCGAGGTATTCGGCGACGTGGAAGAAATACTCGACGTGATTATGAAGGGAGAATTCAAATTCATAGAAAGGAAATTTACCGTATCAAGATATTAATGCGGAAGGGAACCATTGGCATCTTCGACTCGGGACTGGGCGGGCTTTTGATTGCACGAAGCGTCATACAAAAACTTCCCCGGTACGACTACGCGTATCTCGGCGACACCAAACGAGTCCCCTACGGCGATCGTTCTGAGGAAGAAATTTATACATTCCTCCGCGAAGGAGTCGAGTTTCTCTTTAAACAAGGATGCGTACTGGTGATTGTCGCCTGTAACACCGCCTCCGCGAATGCGTTACGGAAAATCCAGAGACGGTACCTCCCGCGTTACTATCCGAATCGGCGGGTGCTTGGCGTCATTATTCCTGCTGCGGAGTACGCGGTCTTACAGAAACGCGCAAAGCGGGTTGGTATTATTGCGACGAAGGCCACTGTTGCTTCCGGTGCATATCGGCGCGAGATTAAAAAACTCGCTCCCCGAACGCGGGTATTCCAACTGGCGACACCCCTCCTCGTTCCCTTTATCGAGGCAAATCGGCTCGGGGAGGCACAACCGATTCTCGAGCGCGCCATCCGGTCGCTCCTCCGGAAACGCATCGATACACTTCTCCTCGGATGCACCCACTATCCTCTTCTCAAACGGACCATACGAGATTGCTGCGGCAAGAGAATAAATGTTATTGCGCAGGACGAGATCATTCCCCGAAAACTTCTGACCTATCTCCTGCGACACCCGGAGATCGAAAAACGAATCGGAACACGCGGGCAACGGAAATTTTTTGTAACCGACATCACTGAGAATTTTTCCGCCCTTGCATCCCGATGGTTCGGAAAATCGATCGTCCTGAAGAAGACAACCATCGAAACGTAAGTCACTAAACAAAAACCGCCCCCTGGGCGGTTCCTCATCACTGCGTCACTATGCCTTTGGCATGGCCGGCGAAGAAGATGAACACTCCTTGCACATACCCCTGTGACCGAATAGCTCGATAAGCGCGGAGATGCCGACCAGGATGTAGATGATGCGAGAGATAACTTCGCTCTGTCCGCCGAAAATCTCGCCGATATCCCAACCCAGCACACCCACGAGAAGCCAGTTTAAGCCACCGATTATCAAAAGAACGAAGGCGATTTTATGAAATCCTTTCATTGTTATTGTGCGGTTTTCCCGACCTTTCCCAGTAGTAGAAACTCGATGCCTTTCGGCGTGTAATGAATCGAGTTTTCACTACTGGGTTTCCCCGCAAAGCGGGCTTTTTCTTATTATATCACCTAAAACAAAACCCCACACCGCATTCCTCCGAACGAGGGTAAGACTTGGCCAAGCGGCCCGGAGCGCCCGAGGTGAGGAGAAATGCGGTGTGGGGAAAACTAAAAGTTATCAACAGCCCCCATTTTGGGCTTGCGCGGATTTGCTATACTAATACTAGAACTTCGACAAGTTCAAAAGTTTAATCAGCTGCGATCGCTTCGCGACCGCAACAAAGTTTGGAGAAAATTTTTCTCCCCAAGATAAGACCACTATATATAATCCTTATTGGATATTATTCATTTTCTGTATGGTGGTCTTTAATTTTGCAAAACAAAAACAAAACTGATACTATTTTCATATCCATTACCGAACCAACAACCAAATAGCCGCGCGGGAACTCAGAGTTATCGATGAGCGCGGCGGGAATCTTGGCGTTATCACCAAGGAGGAGGCATTAAAGATCGCCTCGGAAAAGGGTCTTGATCTCATTGAGATTGCGCCAACGGTAAATCCGCCGGTCGCGCGGATCATGAGCTTCGACAAGTTTCGCTACGAAAAGGATAAAGAGGAGAAGCGGATGCGGCAGGTTCAGAAACCGAAAGAACTGAAGGAGGTGCGCATCACTCCCCGGGCCGCCAAGAATGATCTCCAGGTGAGGGCGAAAAAGGCGGATGAGTTTTTGGAAGAAGGACACAAGGTAACCATCAATCTCTTTCTCCGCGGACGGGAAAAGGCAAATAAGGAGTGGGCCTTGCAGAAAATGGAAGAATTCTTTACGATGGTGAGCGTCCCCTATCAGATTACGATGATGCCGAAACCGGGCGGGCGGGGGTTCATCGCACAAATCATGAAAAAATAACATGGGAATTAAAAGCGTAAAAAAGAGCATCACCAAACGCATCAGGGTTACGAAGCAGGGAAAGATCCTGCGCCGCGCGATGGCGTTGGGGCATGCGAAAGCAAACAAAAATACCGTGCAGAAGAAAAGAAAAAAGGCGCACCGCACCCTCGGCTCTGGCATCACAAAACAACTGCAACAATATTTATAACCTATGACACGAGTAAAACGAGGCACCATTGCCCATAAAAAGCGGGAGCGTGTACTCAAAAAAACAAAGGGATACCGCTGGGGCAGGAGAACGAAGGAACGCGCCGCAAAAGAAGCGCTGCTTCATGGATTGAGCAGAAAATTTAAAGGAAGGAAGGAAAAAAAGCGCACCGCACGGGCGCATTGGCAGGTAAAGATCAATGCCGCGGTACGCGCAGAGGGCATGAGTTACAGCGCGTTTATACGCGCGCTGAAGAAAAAGAACGTCGTCCTCGATAGGAAGGTACTCGCCGATCTCGCGGAACACGAGCCGATAATCTTCAAAAAAATAATCGAGTTCGTACGATAACCGGCTATGCCGGTCTTTCTTGGGGCGCCGTTCCTTCTTGGGGAGCGGCGGCTTCTTTTTGTTTGGGCGCGCTCTGACGCACCACAATGTCATACGCCTTCTTCAAATTCCGTTTCAAGTTCGGCGCCCTCAGCATCTTTGCGGCATCCTTATAGAGAAACCATCCGTAACCCTGATGTTCACGCGGCGCAATTGTGATGACTTGTTTCGAAGTCTCTGCAAGATAATAGATCACGAGACGCGACACGCGTTTTTTCTCTTTCGTAAAGAATACGAACCGGTCGGAAACTTTGAACCAGTTGTTGAACTGGAGATCGCGGGGGCTGATTCCGGTCTCTTCCGTCACTTCCCGGAGCGCCGCACGATAACTTTGTTCC
>DAIDBF010000051.1 GCA_027310235.1 bacterium
GGAGCAAAAAAGAAAAAGCCACATCCTGCGCACATGGCGACTTACTAACTTATTGAACGATCGTTCAATAAGTTAGTAAGTCGCCATGTGCGCAGGATGTGGCTTTTTCTTTTTTGCTCCGCGGACCATCTATATCCGTCCGCTTCTCACGCCGCTAAGTTCAACCCCTTATCTTTAATATTTTCTCCTTCTCCCATGGAAGGCCTTGTGAACCTCCCGGAGTTCTTTGTTCGTGAGGTGGGTATAGATCTGGGTTGTCGAGATATTCGCGTGTCCCAGAAGCGCCTGCACCGATCGGATGTCCGCGCCGTTTATGAGGAGGTCGGTCGCAAACGAATGGCGGAGCTGGTGGGGATGCACTTTTTTCGGGATTCCCGCGGCGCGCGCGTAGTAGGAGACCAGGCGTTCGACGGATCGCGGCGTCACGCGCCCGAGTACTTTTCCTTTTTTGCTCAAGCTTATAAAAAGCGCCTCCTCGGTATCGGGCCGTTTCTCAAGATATACTCTGATCGCTTTTTTTGCGGTGTCCGAAAGAAATACGATCCGGAGTTTATCGCCTTTTCCGCGTACCGTAATCTCCCCGCGATCGAGATCGATATAGCGGGGGAGTGCACAGAGCTCCGAGAGCCGAAGTCCGGTAGAAAAAAGTGTTTCCAAGATCGCCTTATCGCGAAGCCCGCGGAAGGTCGAAACGTTCGGCGCCGCGACGAGCCGTTCGAGTTCCGCGTATTCGAGCGTTTCGATGTCGCGACGGGAAACTTTCGGAAGCTCGATCCTGTCCGGAGGAAGCGCTTTCATCCCGCGCTTCACGAGATATTTAAGGAAGTTCCGAATCGCGATTACATAGTAGCTCTGGCTGATTTTTTTCAAATTCTCGTGCGAAAGCTCCACCCTGAACTCCCGTATCGACTCTTCCGTAATGTCAGCGAGCGTACGAAGTTTCATCGTCTTCACAAATCGTGCAAGGTAGCGCTCGTAGTTCTCGCGCGTCTTGGGAGAACGGTTTTTTTCCACCTCGAGATAATCGAGATATTCTTTCAGATACTTTTCGATTCCTGTTGCAGCCATTCTTTTCTTTATTGTACCACCTGTCGTAAAACGGATATACTCAACACCAAAACCAAAAGGCGCGATGGATTCTTTTTCTTAAAGCATATCGGAGCAAACAAATACATTCCCGAGCGAAGACGCAGGAAATAGGAATTGTGTACTGTCCGAATCCCGAAGCAAAGCGGAGGTTGAGTTACACAATTCCGTTTATTTCAAAGAAGACGCGAGGAGAATGTGTGTGAGCGGAGATCTTTGCTGATAAGAAAAAGAATCCATTGTGCTTTACAATCCACGAACATTGTAGTAAAATCACCGCATTATGCTTAGCAAGCGCCAGAAACAAACGGTTATTAAGGAGCATCAAGAACACGGGACCGATACGGGCTCCAGCGAAGTGCAGATTGCACTCATCTCGAAACGCATCAAGTTCCTCGCCGACCATTTGAAGAAACACCCCAAGGACTTCCATTCCCGCCGAGGGCTTTTGATGATGGTGGGAAAACGCCGCCGGTTTCTCCAATATCTCCGCGATACCGACGAGAAAAAATACACGAGAATCTCGAAGAAACTCGAGCTCGGAGCGTAACGCATGTCACAGACGAATCCGAATCAGCGCGTGGGCATCTTCCTTGATGCGCAGAATATTTATCATTCTGCGAAAAACCTCTACCGCGCGCGGGTAAATTTCAAAGAGCTCCTCCGATCGCTTATAGGGACCCGGCAGTTCGTTCGCGCATTTGCTTACGTCGTAAAGAGCGATCCCGCGACGAGAGAAGACACATTCTTCGATGCATTGAAAAAAAGCGGTTTCGATCTCCGTACCAAAGACCTTCAGATCTTCGCCGACGGAACGAAAAAGGGGGATTGGGATGTCGGGATAGCGGTCGATGCAATCCGTATGGCATCATCGCTCGATGTGATCGTGCTCATCACGGGCGATGGCGACTTCGTGCCGCTTATTGAGTACCTGAAGTGGGGCCTGGGAAAAGAAGTGCACGTCGCGGCGTTTTCGAGAACGGCGTCGGCGAAAATAAAGGAGGCGGCGGACACCTTCGTCGAGGTGGAGAAGATACCGCGCGCGCTTCTTAAAATCAGAGAGCGATAACAACACAACTATGGATCCCGCACCTTTAGAGGATTGGGGAAAGATAAAACAAAAGATTATGAAAAACTATAAAAATGTCGCAGATAAAAATAAGAGAGCATCGTGCTTCGCAAGAAGCGTGATCCTCTAAAAGTGCGGGATGGATTTAGCGAAAAAAACGTATTCTACAACTCTCAAGGGCGAACCGATTCAAATTGAGATTTCAAAGCTTGCCGGCAAGGCAAACGCCGCAGTCATCGGAAAGTACGGCGACACGGTCGTACTCGCGACCGTTGTGATGTCGGGAGAAAATAAGCCGGGGAACTTCTTCCCGCTTACCGTCGATTACGAAGAGCGTTTCTATGCTGCGGGAAAAATCATCGGGAGCCGTTTTGTACGGCGCGAGGGAAGGCCCTCCGACGACGCAACACTTTCGGCGCGCCTCATTGATCGCACTCTGCGGCCGCTGTTTGATTCTCGCCTCCGGCGGGAGGTACAGGTAGTAATCACTATCCTTGCGTACGACGAAAAGAACGATCCGGACGTGATCGCGCTTCTCGCCGCATCGACGGCGCTCGCGATATCGGACGTTCCGTGGGGCGGGCCGGTTGCAGGAATAAAACTGGTTGAACCGAAAACGGAACGCTCATACGGGTATCAGGCATTCTTCGCGGGCACAAAAGAATTCGTAAATATGATTGAGTTCGACGGAAAAGAATTTCCCGAGAGCGACGCGGAGCGCGTCTTTACCGAAGCGTATGAAGAAATCAAAAAGCTCGTCGATTTCCAGACGACGATTATCCGCGAAGCGGGGAGGCCGAAAGCGGATGTGGCGCTTCCCGAAGCAGACCCGAACCTGAAACACGTGATTGGTGAATTTTTGAAGAACGAACTCGAAGCGGCGCTCAAAGAAAAACGGGTTGAGGAGCTTCTCGGAAAACTTTTCGAACACCTAAAGGCCTCGGGCGAAAGCGAGGACGCGCTTCGCATCGCGGAGATCGTCTTCGAGGAAGAGGTGGATCGTTTTGTGCACACGGAAGCAATCGAAAAAGGAAAGCGCGCCGATGGAAGAGCGCTTGATGAAGTACGCGACCTTCTCGCAGAAACGGGATTGTTCCATCGCACGCACGGCTCGGCGCTTTTTGTGCGGGGCGAAACGCAGGTCTTGGCGGTTACGACGCTCGGCACGCCCGCCGCGGAACAAATCGTGGAAACCATGGAAACGACCGAAAAGAAGCGTTTTATGCTGCACTATAACTTCCCGAGTTTTTCGGTAGGCGAAACGGGGCGATCCAGAGGACCGGGGAGGCGCGAAATAGGGCATGGAGCGCTTGCCGCGAAAGCGATTCGTCCCATGCTTCCCGAAGCGGACCAGTTTCCTTACACGATCCGCGTTGTTGCGGAAACGCTTTCCTCGAACGGCTCGTCATCTATGGCTTCGACCTGTGCGACCTCGCTTTCCTTAATGGATGCGGGCGTTCCAATCGAGAAACAGGTTGCGGGAATTTCAATCGGACTCATGAGCGATGAAAAGGGAAGGTATAAAATTTTAACCGATATCCAAGGACCCGAGGATCATTACGGCGACATGGACTTCAAGGTTGCGGGTACGAAGGATGGCATAAACGCGATTCAGATGGATGTAAAGATCGGCGGCATTACGCTCCAGATATTCAAGGATGCGCTCGCTGCGGCGAAGAACGCGCGTCTTCATATTCTGGATACAATGAATTCGGTGCTTTCCACTCCCAGAAAAGAGCTCTCGCCTTTTGCGCCAATAATTACGACAATCCACATCAATCCCGAGAAGATCGGGGAACTCATCGGCCCCGGAGGGAAGGTTATTAACGGCATTCTTGCCAAGACCGACAATAAAGTCACGATCGACATCGAGCAGGATGGGAGCGTGTTCATCGCCGGCACCGATGCCGCGTTCGTCTCGAAAGCGATAGGACTCATCGACCAGATTTTCCACGAGTACCATATCGGAGAAATCGTTGAGGGGCCGGTGGTACGCATTCTCGAGTTCGGGGCGATTGTAGACCTTGGCGGAGGGAAAGACGGGATGATTCATGTGTCGGAGCTGAAAAATGGATTCGTGAAAAAAGTTGAGGATGTGGTGCACCTCGGAGACAGGGTGCAAGCGAAGATTATTCGCGTGGAAGAGGGGAAAATAGGGCTCTCTTTGAAACAACTGGAAACACCGCAGTAATTTTAATCAACTTAAAATCGTCCTAGCCGAAAGGCTAGGACGATATCTTTTATCTTCTACTTTCTCTTTTGATCCCCAGCCACATTGCTTAAACAAGGGTAGGACTTGGCCAAGCGGCCCGGAGCGCCCGAGGTAAGAGCAACACGGATTTTGATTTTTCTTCCCTTATCCACATCTTCCTATGTTATTAAGTGCTATAATAAACACATGGCAAATGACAACATTAATCCCGGCCAGTGGCAGCAAAACAAGCCGCTCGGAACCGGCGAAGGCGAGTCGCCGATGATAAATCCGGCGCAAGGTCCGCGCATTGAAGCACGAACGATGGGATCGGACATCTCGTCGATTCAAACGGGGGACGCGACGCCAAAGGCGTACACGCCGCAGCAGCCGGCTCCCGCACCCGCAGGAACCGTTCCTTCGGCCGCGTCGCTCAATCCGCAATCATTTGAACTCCCCCAGATCGACCCGGGAAGCCAATCGCAGGTTCCCCAAGAACCCGCGAAAAAGGAGAAGGGCGTTTTCGTCGCACTCGTTACCTTTATTATTATCGTAGGTCTTGCGGCGCTCGGATATTTCGTGATATATCCGCTTTTCTTCGGAAGCCAGTTCGCACCCGTCGCGATACAAGAAACACAAACTCCTCCTATAACTCCACCCGCGGGAGAACCGAGCGTGCCGCCCGTTTCCGAACCGGCGCCCGCCACAAGTACGCCGGAAGCACCTCAACCGGAGAAGCCGATTTATGTTTCCGTCCTTAAAACGCCCGCCGACGGTTCAGTGGAGAGCGCGTCCGTCGTAACCGGAGCGTCGCTTAGGGGCTTTATGCTCCCAAGCACACAAAACCCGAGCATTACGGAAGTGGTAAATAAAGACGCCTCGGGAAATCTCGGTTCGTTCGGAACAATCATGCAGGGGATCTTCGGAGGCGATTTTTCCTCTCTTCTAAGCGCGTTTCCCGAGACGAACGTTTCTGAATTCATCTACACCGATCAAAAAGGGGAACGAACACTCGGTGTTATCGCACAGATCAATTCTTCTTCATCGCTTGCCGGTACAAAGTCCGCCTTTGCACAAATTTTTGAAGCAAGCCAGGGTCTTGCCGGAATATTTTCGAGCGACCCAGGAACCAAGGGGTCGTGGAAGGACGGGCAGACGAGCGGGGTTTCCAATCGTTATCTCGCTTTCTCAAATCCCGGTTTCTCCCTTAACTACGGATGGAGCGGGACCACGCTCGTCATAAGCGGCTCCTATGAAGGATTCAAGGCCGTGCTTCAGCGTCTTCAATAAAACCTCGAGGGGTACACAAAGATAGAAAAGTCCCACCCTCAACAAGGCGGGACTTTTCTGGAAATGGGGCGGGAAGTATGCTAGCGTGTAAGATACCTTTATGAAAAAGAACGACGCACAAACTGAAGAAATCAGAAAAAAGCTCGAGCAATCGAGGAAAGAAATCGAGGAAGAGCTCGAACAATTCAAAGCATCGCTTGATTTCGGCGATGAAACCGATCATATGGAAGAAGAGAGCGACGAATCGGAGGAGATGGGAACGTTTCTCAGTATTAAGAAACTGCAGGACGCGCGACTCGAAGCGATTGATCGGGCACTCGAAAAAATAAAAAACGGCACGTACGGTTTTTGCGAACGGTGCGGAAAACCGATCGAAAAAGAAATAGTGAACATCGATCCGGAATCGGCGCTTTGCAAAAATTGTAAACACAACAGAGCACAATAGGCGGGGTGAGTTTTTAACAACATGCAGGCGGTACCGAAACTCTTATCAGCGGAGCTCGACGGCATTGCCGCGGAACTCATCGAGGTGGAGGCCGATTTGAACGTCGGCCTTCATGCATTCAATATCGTAGGCCTTGCGGATAAGGCCTTGAGCGAGGCAAAGGAACGCGTGAACTCCGCGCTTAAAAATTCCGGCATCAAACCGCCCACGAAGGAGAATCGCCGCATTACCATTAATCTCGCCCCCGCGGACGTGAAAAAAATCGGATCCCGATTCGACCTTCCGATCGCGCTCGCATATCTTATGGCGAGCGATCAGCTCAATCCCTTCCGGACGGACGACAAATTATTCGTAGGAGAGCTTTCTCTCGACGGAACACTCCGGCCGGTAAACGGCTGCCTTAACGTCGCGCTTCTTGCGCGCGAGAAACACGTCTCCGAGCTCTTTGTTCCGGAGATGAACGCCGCCGAGGCCGCGGTAATCAAAGAGGTAAGGGTATTTCCCGTACCCACGCTTCCGCGCCTTATTGCGCATCTCGAAGGCGTTGATCCCATCACACCGCAACCGTATACGGAGTTTTCCGGGACCCATCCCGCCTCGCTTGTGACATTTGGAGAAATCAAGGGGCAATCCGCCGCGAAACGCGCACTTATGATCGCGGCCGCGGGTGGACATAATATTCTTTTCTCGGGACCGCCGGGAACCGGAAAGACCATGCTCGCGCAAGCGCTTTCCTCTATTCTTCCTCCGCCGTCACTCGAAGAAAAAATAGAGATTACTGCGATCTACAGCGCCGCGGGGCTTCTTCATGGAGGACTTCCTTTCGTTCACTTCCGTCCGTTCAGAGCCCCTCACCACAGCGCGTCTTTAATTGCAATTGTGGGGGGAGGGCAGACGCCGAGACCCGGGGAAATAAGTCTGGCGCATCGGGGGGTCTTGTTTCTCGACGAACTGCCTGAATTTCACCGCGACGTCCTTGAAGGACTGCGCCAGCCGCTCGAAGGAGGATATGTGAGTATCGCGCGGGCCAAAAAGGCGGCACTGTTTCCTTCGCGATTCATGTTTGTCGCGGCAATGAATCCCTGCCCGTGCGGCTATTTCGGCGATCCGGAAAAGGAATGCACCTGTACGGCACACGAGGTGTTCCGTTATCAAAAGAAGATATCGGGGCCGCTTCTCGATAGGATCGATATTCAGCTCGAGGTTCCCAGAATAAAAATCGAGGTGTTGCGAAGTAACAACGAAACGCATGAAAAGGGGGTGGTGGAAGAAGCGGTACGACGCGCGCGATTCACTCAAGAAAAACGCTTCCACGAGCACGACATCCCCATCTACACCAACAACGAACTGTCATCGAAACAGATTGATACTCTTGTCACCCTCGAAACGAGTGCTGAATCATTTTTAAAACAGGTTATGGAACGGAATTTCGTCTCGGCGCGCGGATATTATCGCATCCTTCGCGTTGCACAAACTATCGCCGATCTCGACGCCGCTCCTAAAATAAAAAAGGAACACCTTGCGGAGGCATTCCAATATCGGGTACGAACGAACGAGTGATATAAAAACTATTTTGTGACCGCGAACGGATTTTTTGCGCCGTACACCTCGAAGTGCAGATGACACCCGGTCGGTCCGTGCGTGTTTCCCGTGTTTCCCATAAGCCCGAGTTCTTCTCCGCGGCTTACGTAATCGCCGGGCTTCACAAGCGCTTTTGCAAGATGCGCATAGCGCGTTTTTGTTCCGTTCGGATGTTCCACAAAGACGAAGACGCCATATCCGTCATTCCATCCTTCCGCGCCGCTTCCGAAATTTTCATCGGTTACCACAAGCCCTTCGGCCGCGGCACGGACCGGCGTGCCGCACTGATTCGCGATGTCCACCGCATTGTAGTTATGAAGCTGTCCCCAGTTCCATCCGATCGCGGGAAGCGCGAAGTAGCTCTTGAGGTCCGGCAAGTTCTGATCTCCCGCGGATGCCATTCCTCGATCACTTGAGGTGAGCGGCCGCGCATGGGGGAGGATGAGTATTCCGCTCCCGTCACTCAACACCTTTTGATACTCGGGATTGTATCTTTTGATAAGTTCGAGATCGACTTCATACCTGCTTCCGATCTCCTGGAGCGTATCACCCGCTCGAACCGAGTAGACGATTCCCGAGACGGGGAGCACGAGAAGTATTTGTCCTGCCGCAAGCGTCGATCCGGCGGCGGGGTTCGCCCATAAGAGTGTTTCCCGGGAGATAGCAAACCGGTCCGCGATACCTTGAAGCGTGTCGCCGCGTTTCACTTTATATTTTTTGAGTCCGTCGCCCGCGGGGAGAAGATCGCTTAACGGATCCGATGAGGCGACAACGGCCGTATCTTCCGCAATGAGAGTGTGGTTTTCATTCCCCGAAGAGGCGATGGTTTCGGCGGGCATTTTTTCTCCCGTCGAGGCGGCAATTACCTCCGGCTTCTGTACCGGACCGCCGAAACCCCAGTCGTTTTCTTTCCCATAGCCATCCATGGCCCCCCTCGCGCTTATACTCAAAACACCTCCAAAAAGCGCGATTATCACTACAAAAAGCACCGACCAGAAACTGGTCGTCTTAGG
>DAIDBF010000097.1 GCA_027310235.1 bacterium
GCAACACGCTCCCAGGGTATGTTCCGTTCCGCACCCAAAGCGACTTTTGAGAGCTCGGGGCGGATTTTCCCGAACCGATCGAGCGGTGTCGGCGTGATGCCGCATAGAAATATCTTCGAGACGCCTGCGGCATCCGATGTCCGGAAGATGGACCCGACATTGTGTATGCTCCGTATGTTGTGGAGGATTACTGTTACTTCCATGGCAATCTATCGATGCCGGGCCTCGATAATTTTGTGGATAACTCTATTGAGGCCGAGCCTCGATAGTATTGTAGCAGAGTGCTTATCTCTGATAGAAAAGATGAAACCCTACTTCGAATTCATGAGATGTAGGGTTTCAAAATTTGAGAAACTGACGCGCGATCGCGAGGTCGCGTTCCAGTTCCCTCGGGTTCTTCGGCCGATGGATAACATTGCCGTAGAAATAGTACCCCTCGGCAAGGAGAATTCGATTGCTCCAACCGAATCTTCTACGAATGGTGCCTTCCTCGCACCTCATCGGATCGGTCTTTTTCCCGCACAACCGGACAAGCTCCTGGAGCGCATTCGGTCCTTCCACAATACCAACTTCTCCCGGCTCCCCTTCCATCATCCGATAAATTCCTCTCCGAACTGCGGAAGAAACGCCATCGTACTGGGCGTTCAGAATTTCACGGGTATAAATGAAGTCGGTAAACACAACTACCAAGAACTTTTCCCTCAAGATCGCACGAATTTCGACTTTGAAGGAAACACCATCCGGCTTGATAAAATAAGGCACGCAGGTCATTTCTGCCACCTCCTTTCTTTTTAATTTTGAAAACTTCAGTAAGAAAACTCGCTTTAAGCAAACCACGGTTCAAGGGACACGTCAACCAAAAGCGCGAGCCGCCGGCAGATCCGCTTGGTAGACGCGAAATATCTGGTATAATGCTCATAATATGAAATTCGATCTGCCGTTACTTCCCTACGCATACGACGCGCTTGAGCCGCACATCGATGCGAAGACGATGGAAATCCATCATACGAAGCATCACGCGACATATGTGACAAAACTGAACGAAGCGATCGCAAACGCTCCCGAACTTGAAGGGAAAACGCTCGAGGAGCTCCTTCTCACCCTCGACAAGTTTTCCGAACCGCTGCGAACGGCTATACGAAACTATGGAGGTGGGCATTATAACCACTCGCTCTTCTGGATTTTCATGGGACCACACATGGAAAGAAACGAAAAAGGCCCGCAAGGTCCTCTCGGGAATGCGATTGTCGCGGCGTTCGGCGACTTCGAAAAATTCAAAGAAACGTTCTCGAAAACGGCTGCAGGACTTTTCGGAAGCGGCTGGACATGGCTCGTGAAAGACAAAACGGGATCGCTCTCCATCGTTACGACCCCGAACCAGAATTCTCCTTTCTCCGATGGATCGAAAATCATCATGGGCCTCGATGTGTGGGAACACGCATACTATCTCAAATACCAAAGCCGCCGCCCCGAGTATATCGAAAACTGGTGGCATGTAGTAAACTGGGAAGAAGTTGCAAAACGCTTCTAACGCGAGATTCTCGCGCACAACTTCCACCGCGCTTGTAAAAAAGGCCTCGTAATTACGTGCAACGAGGCCTTTAGATCGCCAATTTCAGCTGACTTTTTTTCCCTTTATCCTTTCAAATTTATTCTCCTCCCTATTAAGGATATATCCTCCGAACCTACCCACCGGATAGGTTTCTCCTCTAATTCCAAGATGGGAAGCAGCATAAAAATCAACAAAATGGATCAAGTCGGAGTTCCCGATAAGAACGATGGCACCCGCTTCATCCTCATACATAGAAACCAAGGTCTCAATATCGGAAAAGTCGAGAGGTGGATTGAGAACCGGCACATAGGAGAAATCGGACTCAAGGGAGTTTCCTATTACTTCCGCCGCTCCGCGGGAATTTACTGCCATGGAGTGGAAAATTTTTATCCTGGAATCCTTGAGATATTCGATCTTCTTCATTATATCGAGCGCTTTCTCAAAATTCTCCTCGGAGAATCTTTTTTCTTCTCCGTCATGAGTCGCCTTTAGCACAACCAACGTCTTCATTATTCCTTCCTTTTTTATTTGTAAAAATAAACCTCTGAAACGTGAGGAGTATGATAACCGAGAATGCCGGGGCGCGCAAGAAAGTCGTTAGCCGTTTGGGTGCGTGATGTGCAGTTCCGGAAACGCGGCTTTGGACCCGATGATGAATGCGACCGCCTTCGCGACCTCTCTCGGATCGAGCCGGCTGTTCATATTCACATCTTTCTCTTTATAACCGGAGTTCTTAAAAAGATTCGTTTTCATCCTTCCAGGATAAACGCCGGTGACTTTGATTCCATAACGCGGGAGATCAAACTGGAGCGATTTGGTAAAACCCGACAGAGCGAACTTCGAGGCAACGTACACGCTTCGCTCCGCCTTCGCATACAACCCGTCTTTCGAGATAACATTCACGATAAGTCCTCTTTTTTGCTTCTTCATCTGCGGAATAACCGCGCGAGCCATAAACATCGGACCTAATGCATTCACCCCAAGCACCCGTGCCATCGCTTCGGGTTTATTCGAGGTTACCTCCCCCTTAATCCAGGTGCCGGCATTATTCACCAGGCAGTCGATCCGCTTGTATTTCTTGATTACGCTCTGCGTTGCAATCTGGACCTGTATCGGATCGGACACGTCGCATACTTCGTAAGCACACTTCAATTTTTTGGCGACCCGCGTAACATCTTCTTCTTTATAGGAAAGGATGATTACCTTATGCTTTGGCGAAAGTTCGCGCGCGATCGCTTTTCCCAGCCCCTCGCTCCCTCCCGTGATGAGAATCACTTTTTTCATTTTCCTCATTATACAACATTCTCAAGATCAATTTATCTTCTCCCAACTATCGACCTCATAACCAAGTTCAAGAAATTTTCAAAAATTCTCTCTGTTCTTGAGGAGACATAACGGAGCGAGCGCATAGATTTACGAGCGAGGACGAAGAATATGAGCGATGTGCACACTGTTCGAGTCCCTTCAGGTCGAGTTGTGCACACGCTCAATGTTCGAGGACAAGCGAGTAAAATCTATATGAGCGGAGTTCTCTGTCGACGAGAGAACAAAGAAAATTTTATGGTCGATAGTACCTCTTCCCTTTCAATTTCTCCGGCAAGAGATCTTCCTTGGTGTATTTCTCGTACCCCTTCCCGTAATCAAGTTCTTTCATAAGCTTTGTCACGGCATTCCGGATTTTGAGCGGGATAGGGAGATTGCCGAACTTCTTCGCATCTTCAAGCGCCTCCTCATAGGCGTAGTAAGCGCCTTTATCCTTCTTCGCGAGCGAGAGATATACCACGCCGTGCCCCAGATTGATCCCGCACTCGGGAAGTCCTATCTCCTCGACTGCACGGAACACTTCGTTTGCGACGACGAGTGCCATCGGATCCATTATGCCGATATCCTCACTCGCGAAAATCACCATCCTCCGCGCGATGAACTTCGGATCTTCGCCCGCATCGATCATGCGCGCCAGGTAGTAAAGTGCCGCATCGGGCTGGGAAGCGCGCATAGATTTAATAAATGCACTGATCGTGTTGTAGTGTTCTTCTCCTTTTTTGTCGTAGCGCAGGAACTTCGATTGAAGCGTATCCTTCAACGTCTCGACCGTAATGCGTTTATAGAACTTCTCCGCATTCTCGATCATGGTGATTGCCTGCCGTGCATCGCCGTTCGCCATCGCGATGAGCCAATCCTCCGCTTCTTTATCCATCGATACTCCCGCACGCTTAACAATCGTCCGCATCTCCTCATCCGTGAGTTCGTTCAGAACGAACACCCGGCAGCGCGAAAGAAGCGGCGAGATAACTTCGAAACTTGGATTCTCGGTCGTAGCGCCGATAAGCGTAAGCGTCCCCTTCTCGACGAACGGCAGAAGAAAATCCTGCTGTGCTTTGTTGAAACGGTGGATCTCGTCCAAGAACAACACCTTCGGCTTTCCCCATGAACTCATTCCTATGATCTGTTTTATATCATCCTTGCCTGCCGAAACCGCCGAGAGTTCGTAGAGTTCGGCATCCAGATTTTGCGCGTAGATCTTCGCGAGCGTGGTCTTGCCGCATCCGGGCGGTCCCCAAAGAATGAACGAGAAGAGATGTTTCCCCTCGATTGCGATCCTTAGGGGCTTTCCTTTTCCCACCAGACGCTCCTGTCCCACGAATGCTTCGAGGGTTTTCGGGCGTATTTTTGAAGCGAGTGGTTCCATAGGTCGCCCTTATCCTACCGCTAATTCAAGGCGAAAACCACTAGCCGGGAAAAATGACGAATCCGAGGAGAAGAAAAACGACAAAGAAAAAGAGAAGCCAAGCGGCAGTAAAAACAATTGCCTTCAACGCCTCGTGCTTCTTATCCGCAAAGAAAAGAATTGCAGGATACCGAAACGCAATGACACTGCAGATGAGTCCCGATACGATGAATGCGAGAAGGAAAAGTACCATCGGGACGATGGGACTGGGAGTGACATTTACTCTCCTCACCCATTCCTGCATCAGCTCCACTATGACTGCGAATATGCTTACGTACAGCGTAAGTCCCGCCGCTTGGAAAAGCCCGATCGCTCTTAATGGATACTTGGTATTCATATAGCTATTATACCAGATTCAGTTTGAGATGTGGGCGAGCGTTTCCCGCGTTACTCCCCAATCTATCGAGGCCGGGCCTCGATAGATTGGGTTATACGACAAGCGTCTTGGCGTTATCTATCACCACGTCGCCTATTCTCTCGGTATTCCTCTCTTTTTTCTTCAACCACTCATTCAGGGATTTTCTGTACTGCTCTTCTCCGCCGAAGAAGTTGAGAAGAAACTCGCGTTGAGTGACCGAGGGAAAGTTATTCCATCCGCAATAATCGAGATGACTGCTCCATCGGTATGAGTCGAGAAAATCGATCGATGACGAGCGCGTCTCATTGAGATCAAGTGGGTTCGTATGGATATAGTAGGGAAGGTGAAGAAGGTGGCTGTCCTTGTTCACGTGCACCGCCTTAAACCTTCCCTGAAACAAGATTCCGCTCCGTTCATGCCGCTGATTAAAATGAAGCGCATAGCCCGTTCCCAGTTTGTGCATAAACTTCCTTATTCCCCCTTTCTTCTTCTCTCTTAAAAGGAGGTGAAAGTGATTAGGCATGAGCGCGAACATGAGCACTTCAACGAGGAGTTTCCGCGGCTCTCTTTCCATCTCCATCCTCCTTTTGAGGCAAGGCGGATCAATCTCCATAACGCGATTCGGTTTCTTGCAAAACCGATAGCTCAAATTGAGCGCCGGCTTCTCGTCATTAAACTCAAAAAGGTCATGCACAAACCTCATGTGGTCATGCTCATCCTTGAAGATGACTCTTTTCTCAACTCCTCTGTTATAGACGTGGTA
>DAIDBF010000014.1 GCA_027310235.1 bacterium
GGGTAAGACTTGGGCTAGCGCCCCGGAGCGCACACTTTTTCGGCTTACCGAACGGCGAAATCCGGAAATTATTCCACCATCGCTCTTATTCTTCTAATCCCTGCGGCAACCGCTTCTTCCTTCATTATTTTAAAACGCCCGATTGCTCCCGTGTGCACCACGTGCGGCCCGCCGCAAAATTCGATGGAGAATGTTTTTTCAAACTGCGGATCCTCAAGGGTCGCTTCTTTCGGTCCGATCGAGTAGACTGACACGCGATCGGGATATTTCTGTCCGAACTCGTGCTCGGCATGAAGTTTCTCCGCTTCATCGCGCGGCACCTCGCTCCGGATAACCGGCAGATCTTCATCAATCTTCGATTGCACAATCCGCTCCACTTCTTGTTTCTGCTCATCTGTCATCTTCCCTCCATAAGAGAAGTCCATCCGCAAACGCTCGCTCGTAATATTGCTCCCCCGCTGTTTCACCTCGTTTCCTAAGACCAGCTGGAGCGCCTTAAGGAGCAGGTGGTGCGCAGTGTGGAGGCGCGTGGTCTTCTCCGAGTGGTCCGCAAGACCGCCTTTAAACGCGCCCGCCGACGCAGTTCGGGAAAGTTCCTGGTGCTTTTTCATCTCTTTCTCGAATTCTTCTTTATTTACCTCGATATTTCGATCCTTTGCAAACTCAAAGGTAGTTTCGTAAGGCAATCCGTACGTCGAAAAAAGAATAAAGGCGTCTTTACCAGAAATTGCGCCTATTTTCGCAAGTTTTTCAAACTCTTTCAAACCATTCTTTACAGTACTCGAAAACTTCGAATGTTCTTCATTATACACCGAAAGGACCGTCTCCGAACTTATATCATACACACCATGATATACATTGATGATTTTTTCCAATAAAGAACGGAAGTTTAAACGAGAATCACCTGCTAAGTATTCATACATCATCGCACGACGCATCAGACGCCGTAATACGTAACCTGCTCCTTTATTTGAGGGTTTTACTCCGTCGTTCATGAGAAATACCATCGCGCGGCTGTGATCGGCGACAATTCTCTTTGTTTTAACAGGAAGATTGTTCGGCACACGATCGACGAGCGGCGCGAGCGCATCGATATGGAAAATATCCGGATCGTTGTTTGCCGCCGCAGTGATGCGCTCGAGTCCGCCGCCGAAGTCGACATTCCGCTGGATGAGTTTTTCGAAACTCCCATCCTCTTTCTTCTTGTACTCCATAAAAACGGAGTTCCCGATCTCCAAGAACCGTCCGCAATCGCAGTTCGGATGGCACTCGACGCCGAATTTCGGATCATGCGAAGAGCCGAAATCATAAAATACCTCGGAGTCGGGGCCACCCGGTTCCCCCGCCGGCATTTTTGACGGCACGCCCGCGCGGCTCCACCAATTCTTTTTCACGTCATACGAAAAAATGCGGCCGCCTTGCATCCCTTGCTTGCTTCCTTCTTCCTCCGAACCGAGTTCGACATACTTCGCTTTGATTCCTTTTTCGGAAAAAAGCTTCCGCCAAATTCCAACCGACTCTTCGTCGCGCGGAACGCCCGTCTCCGGATCGCCTGCAAAAACCGTCACGTACAAGTTGTGCGGATCGAGTCCCGAACCCCGTTCCTTGTCTGTCAGGAACTCGAAGAGCCATGAGAGTTGTTCTTGTTTGAAATAATCGCCAAAAGACCAGTTGCCGAGCATCTCAAAAAATGTCGTATGCCGATTATCACCCACCTCATCGATATCCTCCGCACGAAAGCTTCTCTGCGAATTCGTGACGCGTTTCCCTTCCGGATGCGGTGTACCCAAAAGATACGGCACAAGCGGTTGCATGCCGCTTCCCGTAAAAAGCGTCGTCGGATCGTTCTCCGGCACCAACGATGCGGAAGGGATCACTACGTGCCCGCGCGCCTTGAAAAATTCGAGGTATCGTTCCCTTATTTCGCCTATAGTGTACATTCCAAAAGAAGATCAGAAACCCGCCTACCCCTTTACCGCACCGAGAACGAGGCGTGTACGATCGCGGTGATCTGCTTCTGAATCGAACTCGTATCGTAGTAGCCGTAGTCGGAGACATCGGGTGAATTTACGGGAGTAATCTGCAAGACACCCATATTCGCCGATCGGAGCTCTCCGATCGTGCCGCCCGCGCTTTCTACAATCTGCTTCGCCCGATCCGCGGCGTTTTTCGTCGCCTCTCCCAGCATCTCTATTTTCAAGTCCGCGAGCTTGCTGTAGTAGTACTCAAGTCCGTTGCTTGAAAATACGATTCCCTGATTGATAAGCAACGAGGAGTCCTGCGCTACCTTGGTTATTTTATCCACCTCGATCGATTCAACCGTAACGTTCTGTATTAAATTATATCCCTGAAGCGTGCCCGATCCCCCGTATTCCGGTTTCCCGAAGTAGGATCCGTTGCCGCTGTTATAAATCTGATTCATCGAGACCGGCTGGACGGTTATTTCTTCGTCCTTCACGCCACTATCGCGCAAGAATTTCATCACTTTATCCAAGTCGTCTTTCATCTCGGAATATCCCGTCTTCAAATCATTCGGTCCCACGGTTCTCGAAAAATTACTCCTCCATTTCACCACGTCGGATGCGATTTCTTTCTGCGCCGATCCGGTGACCTCGATCGTATTGCTCAGGGCTTTCACTTTATACATGTCATACGCAACGATCCCCGTGCCGATGACAATGCTTACTCCGAGAATAACCGCCGACCAGACGAAATACGAATGAGAGGGTTTTTGTTCCATGCGCTTATTATAGTCGAAACTCGGACTACGAAGCAACACGCCTACCTCTTTTCCTTTCGAGAAAGAAGAAGATACTCACACCGGCACGCTTCCCCATATCGAGTAGACGCTTGAGGTCACCTCGTCGCATCCGCTGAATACGGAGCAGCTTAAAGACGCGGCCGCATAGTGATTTACCATAAGATATAAAGCATCCGCGAGCCCCGCGATCCCTAGCACCCCGAGCAGAAAAAGTATTTTCTTGCTCATACGAAGTTTCAACTCGCCCTACCCCAGAAATGAACTGGCGTCAAGTAGAGATGGCGATTAGAGGAATTTCTAGTTTTATTAGAAAGCAGATTGCCTCTCTCCATCGCGAGCATAGCGGAGTGAGGTGAGCACTCCCCGAGAAACGACGCAGGAAATAGGAATTGAAGGTGTTTGAGTCCCGAAGGGATGAGTTCCTTCAATTCCGTTCATTTCCCGAGGAGTGACGAGGAGGAGTGCTCCGAACGGAGCTTTGTGCGAGCGTGAAAGAGAGGGAATTTACATTCTCCTCTAATAGTTTTCTACCTTTGCCTTCTCTTGATTCCTCAAAAACCTGTCGAGTCCCAAAAAACTTCCCGCATCTACGGCCACCAGAAATGCGAGAAGAAGTATGAGAATAATGTGTTCGTCAACGATAAATCCATTCGGCACCGAAGGCACCGCGCTTGAGGCGAAATAATAAAGGAACATAAGCACAATCCCGAAGATACCGCTCGGACGCACGAAAAATCCGAGAATAAGCGACGCACCCAAAAGCACGAGTGCCCACTCGTTTATGATATTCACGGCCCAGAGCATGTTCGGATCAAAAAACCACGCGTAAAATCCCGAGAATGTTTTTGCGCCTTTCAGGAACCCCTCAGCGCTCCACAAAGGATCAAGCACCTTTATAAGTCCCGCATAAAGAAAGAGCCATCCCATCCCGAGACGCAACATGAAAAGCCATATCTGCGCCCCCTTCGATAATTCTGAATTTTTCATCCCTCCAATTATAGCATTACCACACCTAAAAACTCTGCTGTGAAGCTTGGTGCAATAAAAAGTGGGTAAGACTTGGGCTAGCGCCCCGGAGCGCACACTTTTTTGTTGTACCAAGCTTCATGACCACCTCACGAATGCTAAGGATATAACCTCATCAACTCATCATACTTCGAGATTCGTTCCTTGACCGGCGCGCCGATCTTCACTCCGTCCGCCCCGCATGCTTTCGCAATATGCACGAGAAACGAATCGTCCGTCTCGCCCGATCGGTGAGAGATAATGCACCGAATTCCTTTCTCTTGTGCCACGCGGATTGCTTCGCATGTTTCGGAGAGTGTCCCAATCTGGTTCGCCTTAATAATTACGCCCGTAATGCGCTTTTCCTGCGCGGATTTTTTGATTCGTTCCGGATCAGTCGTCGTGAGATCATCCCCTACGATCCATCGGCTGTCTGCAAGTTTTACCATCTTCTTGAATCCTTCTAAATCATCCTCATCGCACGGATCTTCGATGGAACACAATAGTTTCGATTTTTCAAAATATTCCTTATATCGTTCGATGAGCTCATGTGTCGAAAGAAATGTTCCTTCAAAACGATATTGCGCATCCTCCCAAAAACCCGATGCCGCCGCATCAAGCGCAATCCTGAATTTATCTCCCAGTTCGCTCTCCAGAATAAGCTTTTCCATCATCTCGATCGGCGCGAAATTGTTCTTGAAATTTACCGAATATCCTCCCTCGTCGCCGATAGGAAGCCGCTTCACGTCCCGTTCCTCCCCAATTACGAATCCGAGGCGTTCATAAAAAGAGATTAATTTCTGGATACTCTCCGTATATGCGCCTTTCGTCTCAACCACTGCCATATATTCCTGAATGTCGATATTGTTATCCGCGTGCGCTCCCCCGTTTATGAGGTTCGCGAAGATCAGCGGTTTTTTCGCGGTATCCGCGCCGGGAAAGAATTCCTCATGAAGCACTTCCCATAGTTCTTTTCCTCTTTCGTGCGCAAGCGCTCTTGCAAATGTGATCGAGACGCCGAGCATGACGTTTCCGCCCAATCTTTCCTTCTGCTTCGTACCGTCGGATTCGAGAAGAAAGGTATCGAGTTCTTCCACCGTCTCGCCGTCGAATCCTTCTATCTCCCTCGCAAATCCGTTTTGAAGCACCTTCTCCGCCTCCGCAAAGGGAAGCGTCACCGCTTCATTCTTCCCTTTGCTCTTTCCCGAAGGGATCTTCGCAAAAAAAGAATGCGAACCCGGTACGTTGAGCTCTACCTCAATCGTGGGTTCGCCTCTCGAATCGAATATTTCCTGTACTCCGATCGATTCGATAATCATGATTATTTATTTATCCCTCACATAACATGCATCGGACTATGTCGCAGCCATTCTTTGATGCGGTATTGGTTCGAAACATGTTAATTAAGCGACCTCTTTCCTTGAAACATACGAATGTAATGCATGTTATGTGAGGGATGAGACCACGTTCTTCGGATCCAACGTTCCCCCGATGAATCCCTTGATATTCTCCATTGTGGTACCCAGTATGCGCATAAGCGCCTCCTCGGAATTGAACGCGTTGTGCGGGGTAACAAGCGCATTCGGCATTTCCATCAACACGTGATTCTCAACGATAATCTTGAACGCTGCTTCGTGAGACCCCGACTTGCTCAAAAATCCTATCTCATTTTTCGTCTCCTCTTCTTCTTCAAGCACATCGAGTCCCACACCCGCAAGAATTCCTTCCTTCAGGGCATATACGATCGCGTCGGTTTCCACAATGGGACCGCGCGCGGTATTCACGAGATAGGCACCGCGTTTTATAAGATTTACATTATTTTTATTGATGAGATGATGAGTACTGTCGTTTAACGGACAATGTACGGAAATACAGTCGGAGGTGCTGAGTACTTCTTCAAGCGTCTTGTACGAAAATCCAAGTTCGCTCGCCGCAGCGGTATCCGGATACATATCGTATGCGATCACATTCATGCCGAACCCATTCGCGATTTTGATCATCTCCTTTCCGATTCTTCCCGTTCCCAAAATCCCCATTGTCTTTCCTTTTAAATCGATCCCCCGGAGATTGGAAAGAGAAAAATCATCCCGTTCTTCCACCTGATAGATTGCGAGATATATCTTTCTCGTGAGATTCAAAAGCAGGCCCATCGCGAACTCGGCAACCGTGTTGTTCCCGTATCCCGGGACAAACGTAACCG
>DAIDBF010000017.1 GCA_027310235.1 bacterium
CGGTTACGAGGGAAGCGAATGTGATCCATTCGCTTTCTTTATTTGCAAAAACACATTGGAAGTATTTACAATAGAAAAAGCTCTCAAGAATAATCCAATGTATCGAGGCCGGGCCTCGATACTATTGGGGATAACTTCAAGGGCGTTTAGCTCAGCTCCGACGCGAGGTCGGAGACAAATCGGGGACATTCAGCATTACAAAGGACGCTTAGTTTAGTGGTAGAACGTCGCATTCACATTGCGAAGATCGCAGGTTCGATCCCTGCAGCGTCCACTATTAATTTCTATGGAAGAAAAGTTTATCTGCAACAGCATAAAATACACTTTCAAAAAGCGGACAATTTCCCTGCCTGTTGCGATTCAAGGATTGCCGGAGAGATTAGATATCGAGGGCTACACATTGTCCAAGAGATCTTCTTTCCACGTGAGTCTGGTGGCTATCGGAAATATTATAGAGAAATATAACATTCAGGTTCCCAATTTCGAAGATTCCGTTATTGATGATTTCTGCAAATTCGTTTCACAAAACGAGGTCTCGTTCGTGCGATATCGTGGTGAGTTTAGATTCGTTGTACAGAATGAGAGACGATCGGTGGTAGCGATGTGTGAAGTTACCAACCTCGAAAAATTCTTCGACTTACTGAATGAAAAGTATAACTTGCAACTTGAGATTCCTCCCACGCACGTAATGCTTTATACACTTCAACAAAATGCTGGTATCTTCTTAACCAACTCGGATGATATTCAGGAGCTCACTAAGGTAGTCCCAAAACCAGAAAAAATAGCTCTTTAAAATGAATCCGGTAAAGAATGCAAGTTGTTGATAACTCTTCCAAAAAACAGTTAAAAACCCAAGGAAATAACTAGCTTCTTTCTGCGACCGCCCGTGGGGGAGCGGTTTTTTGTTTCCCTAGAAAGTAGTACAATAGTGTATGAAAGTGGTGAAGAGTGGATAACTATGGGGATAAGCCCCGAATCTGGGGACAAAGAAGCTTAAAAAACCTTTTTCGTGCGCATAGGCCTCCAAAAGCTTGAATTCAGTTCGCTCACACGCTCCTCGCCACCCTGTACGCCTATCGGCGTGGGACCTGGCTCGGTGACGCGGTTCGCTCTCGAATTCAGTAGCTTTTTCCTGCAATGCGCTCTCAAAAGGTTTTCTAAGCAAAGGAAAATAAGAATATGATCCTAGGCGAATACAGACACAATTTGGACACAAAAGGCAGGCTGGCAATACCGGCCAAGTTTCGCGAGAAGATAGAAGCCGGGGCCATTGTTACTCGTGGACTCGACAAGTGTCTCTTCGTGTTTGGACCCCAAGAGTGGGAGAATCTCGTGCAGAAACTCACCGCACTTCCGCTCGCACAGGCAAACTCGAGAGCATTTGTACGGCTTATGCTTGCAGGGGCAAGCGATGCAAAGCCGGATACGCAGGGAAGGATTTTGATTCCCGACTATCTTCGGAAGTATGCGGGCTTGAAGAAGGGGACGGTCGTCGCGGGTCTCTACAATCGATTCGAAATCTGGGACGAAGAGGAGTGGAACGTCTACAAGCAGAAGACCGAAGCAACATCCGATGAGATTGCGGAGAAATTGGGAGAACTCGGTATCTAAAACGCGAATCATGAATTACGAATCAGGAATTAGAGAAACGACGACGCATCCCTTATTCATTATTCATAATTCCTAATTCCATGACTCATATTCCCGTTCTTTTACAAGAAGTAGTGGAAGCGCTCGAGCCAAAATCGGGGGCATTCATCATAGACGGAACCGTAAACGGCGGAGGACATGCGAAAGTCCTCGCACAGAAGATGGGCTCAAAGGGAACGCTTCTCGGCATCGATTGGGATCCGAAGGCGATCGCGCGAGTCAAGGAATCGGGGAAACGATTCCCCGCACGGACGATCTTCGAGGAAGGGAATTATGCGAACGTTCCGGAATTGCTGAAAAAGCTTAATCTCGGGAAGGCGGACGGATTGCTTCTCGATCTCGGACTCTCAAGCGAACAACTCACTCCCACGGGAAGAGGATTCAGTTTCTCAACGAGCGAGATTCTCGATATGCGCTATAACCCGAACGAAAAAGTAACCGCCGCACAAGTAGTGAACGGAATGCCCGAAAAGGAGCTCGCGAACATCATTTATCAATTCGGAGAAGAACGCCTTTCGCGGAGAATCGCGAAAGCGATCGTGAAAGAGAGAAAACATAAGCGGATCCTCACAACCGGAGAACTCGCAAGAATAGTGGGCGCCGCCGTTTCAAAAAACTACGAGAAGGGGAGAATACATCACGCGACGCGTACGTTCCAAGCGCTCCGCATCTACGTGAACCGTGAACTGGATAATCTTTCTTCGCTTCTGACACATCTCGATCAATGCGTGGAAAAAGGAGGAAAGGTCGCCGTCATCAGCTTCCATTCGCTTGAAGACAGGATCGTAAAGCAAAAGTTCCAGGAGCTCGTAAAGGAAGGGAAGGGAACGCTCATTGCCAAAAAACCGCTGCTTCCGAGCCGTGAAGAGATTTCCGCGAATCCGCGGAGCCGCTCGGCAAAATTAAGGGCGATTCAACTCATTTAAAAACTCCCGCTAGGCGGAAAAAAAAATCAAAAAACTTAAACTTATGACCATAATTCGACCCACATTCAACAAAGATTACGTTCGTTTTTTCATACTGCTCGCCATCGTCGTCTTGGCCGGTGGCATTTTCTACGTATTCGAGTATAATTCTTTCGTAAACACCCGTTACCAGGTGACCACGCTCAAAAATAAGATTGCTGATGCAGAGACAAGGAGTGCGAGTTTGAAGAGCACGTACTACAAGATGACCGATCCCGTGTATCTCGAAGCACTCGTACCCGAATATCATCTCACCCTGGAACGGCGGCCAGATTACCTAGAGCAATCCAAATGGGTGTCCGATTCATCGCATTAACTTCTACTTTTGCGCTCCTCTTCGGTGCGCTGGGATTCAATCTTTATACGCTCCAGATACAAAAAGGGGATTACTACTTTAAGACCGCCCAAGCCCGAAACGAGGCGCTCGCCCAGCTTCAGATGAGGCGCGGGCAGATTTTTTTTACCGATCGCTCGGGAAACGCGATTACCGTCGCCTTGAATCAGGATTATCCCGTGATATATGCCGTCCCGAAAGAAATTACCGATCCCAAGGGAACCGCGGCGGCACTTGCCTCGGCGATAGGATGGAAAGAGAGCGATCTTCAAACCGCGCTTACCGCCCCCCAAAGTCTGTTTAGAATGCTCGTCGAGAAAGCGACCGATGACGAGCTGAATGCAGTACAGAATCTAAATCTCAAGGGAATTTATATCGATAAAAAACAGTATCGTTTTTATCCCTTCGAACGCCTCGGATCGCAGGTTCTGGGATTCGTCGGATTGAAAGGTACCGCAACGACTCCTTTCGGACTCTATGGCGTGGAAAAGAATTATGACGAAGAACTCGGAAACGGGGACAATATACAGCTCACGATCGACAGGAATCTTCAGGCGCAGGCCGAACAAAAGCTTGCCGATCTCGTGACGAAAAACGGCGCAACGGGCGGCTCGATCGTCATCGAGGATCCGATAACCGGAAAAATTCTCACGAACGCCAACTACCCCGACTTCGATCCGAACGATTACAGAAATACGCCCGTCGGCTCATTCCTGAATCCGAGCGTGCAGTATGTCTACGAACCCGGCTCCGTCTTCAAACCCATCACGATGGCCGCAGGCATCGACGCGGGCATCATCACGCCCGACACGAAATACGACGACAAGGGCTACGTGATCCTGAACGGAAAGAAGATTACGAACTGGGATCATAAGGCGTACGGTCCCGGCACGACAATGACGAATGTAATCGAACGATCAATCAACACGGGCGCCGTATTCGCCGAACAGAAAATCGGAAGAACGATTTTCCACGATTACCTCATAAAATTCGGATTCGGAGAAAAAACGGGCATCGACCTTCCCGATGAAGTGAAAGGAAGTCTGGCGAACCTTGAACGGAAAGGCGCGCAGGACATCGACTATGCGACCGCGGCCTATGGACAAGGAACGTCGGTCACGCCGATCCAGATGATTAACGCGTTCTCCGTCTTTGCAAACGGCGGACTGCTCATGAGACCTTTTGTGGATGCCTCGAAAAGTCCGTATGTCGTGCGGCGCGTGATAACCGAGGATACGGCGCAGAAGGTCATAGGTATGATGGAGTCCGCGGTGACGAAAGGTCAGGTTGCGACCATTCCGCAGTTCAGGATCGCGGGAAAAACGGGAACGGCGAACGTGCCGGACCTCGTGCACGGCGGGTATCTCGACGCGTATATCCACACGTTTATCGGCATAGTGCCCGTGACAAACTCAAAGGTTGTCATTCTCGTGAAACTCGATAAACCGAAAGGAGCGGAAGTCGCGGCCGTCACGGTAGTCCCCGCATTCAGAGAACTCGCGAACTTCGTGCTAAACTACTACAACATTCCTCCCGATAAACCGACGCAATAACCCTCATGAAGCAATTTTTCCTTTCTCTCCTTGCAAGAATATTGAAGAAGCTCGCCCGGCTTACTGTCGCGCGTTACAAGCCATCGATCGTAGGCATTACGGGGAATGTGGGAAAAACCTCGACGAGAGACGCCGTAGAAACTGTACTCCGCACGGAAAGAAACATACGATCGTCATCGAAGAACTTCAATAACGAACTTGGTCTTCCTCTCACTATTCTCGGGGATTGGGAATCGACCGAAGGGGGAATGTTATTCTGGTGCGGCGTTATCGTTACCTCGGTAAAAAACCTCCTTACGCGGCAGAAGAATTTTCCCGAGATCATCATTCTCGAGTACGGCGTCGATCGCCCCGGTGATATGAGTTATCTCTTGGAGATCGCGGAGCCGCAGATCGGCATCGTGACGGCGGTGGGAGACATTCCCGTTCATGTGGAGTTCTTTACCGGCCCCGAGGGAGTTGCGAAGGAAAAAGCGAAACTCGTAGAACGAATTCCCGCGACCGGTTTCGCAATCCTGAACGCCGACGACGAGCACGTCACCGCAATGGAGCATCAAACGAGGGGACATGCCATTACCTATGGCTTCGAAGGAAACGCCGATATGAAAATCACGAACTTCTCGAGTTATCTCGATCCCGAAAAAGGAGACGCGGGCATCACCTTCAAATTGAGTTATGGGGGGAATACCGTGCCGGTAAAAATAAAAGGGATGCTCGGGAAAACCGGTGCCTACGCATCGGCGGCGGCGGCAATCGTCGGACTTACCTTCGGCATCAACTTCACAAAAATCGCGGAGCTTCTGGGAAATTATCAAGGTCCCGCCGGACGCTTGCGCGTCATCCCAGGAATTAAAAATACGACGATCATCGACGACACCTACAACGCCGCAATGAAATCAATGATCCAGGCGCTCGACACGCTGAAAAGCATCCGTCCGAAACGCGCGATCGCGGTCTTGGGAGATATGCTGGAGATCGGAAAATATACCCTTGAGGCGCATGAAGCGGTAGGGAAGCGGGCGGCGCAATCCGTCGATCTTCTTATAACCGTCGGCATGAGAGGGAAAATTATCGCCGAGGGTGCCGCACGTGCGGGCATGCAAAAGCAGAAAATATTCTCATTCGACACGCTCGACGAGACGACGCTGTTTCTCGAGGAACACATGAAAAAAGGGGATGTGGTTCTCGTCAAGGGATCGCAGGCAGTACGAATGGAAAAGATAGTAAAGACGATCATGATGTCGCCCTCGACCGCGAACGATTTACTTGTCCGCCAATCCCGCGTTTGGCTTGCAAAGCCGGGGATATATGAATAGGATTACGAGGCATGGCTCTATCGTCTAACGGTTAGGACAACGCCCTCTCACGGCGTAAATAGGGGTTCGATTCCCCTTGGGGCTACAAATTGAAATGCTCACCCTCGCGGTGGGCATTTCGATTTTCAGTCTCTTGAGGGGGAATCGAACAGGAGTGGGGTCGGGAGAACACGCTGGTCTCCCGTGGAGGAATGAGCGCAAGCGGATTCAAAATCGTGGGTTTTGAAAAGCGAGCGAAAGCGAGCGCGTGAGATTCTTCTTGGGGCTACAAATTGAAATGCTCACCCTCGCGGTGGGCATTTCGATTTTCAGTTTTTTGAGGTGGAATCGGACAAGCGGAGGGGGTTCTACCAGAGACGGATAGGCAGGGGGGGGTTGTGCTGATCGAGAGGGGAGGTAGGTCTCTTATTTTCATGCTACAATAGAGGCGTCATGCGGATGGTAATTCCTTCGATTTTTACGAGAAAACCTCTTCTTATTCTCTCCAGCTTGAGCGGCATTGCTGTCCTCGGCAGTTTGATTCTCGCCTTTTTGAAACTCGGCGGGCTCTCATATCCTCTGGTGCTTCATTTCGACAATTTCCAGGGCGTCGACTTTCTCGGAAACACGACGGACTTCTGGGGCATCTGGTTTGGAGGATTCGCGTTCATTGTCCTTAACTTCTTCCTTGGAGAAGTGATGTTCAAGAAGGAAAGAGTGCTTTCTTACGTCTTCCTCTCCGTAAATCTCCTTCTTTCTCTTCTTCTCTTCATTATTACCGCCGTCATTATCGCCGCAAACTGACCATGGAACCATTTTCCATAATAGTACTTATCGTAGGACTTGTGATGTTGGGAGTGCTATTCTTCCTGATTTCGCTCATCAAGAAATCGAACGAACCGAAGGACAACCAGGGACTCATTATGCTTCAGAATCAGATGAACGAGATCACGAGAACACTTGATACAAAACTGGGGGAGTCGACGAGGATGCTCCAGACGCAGTTCGGCACAAGTACGAAAATAATCCAGGATGTCACCGAACGTCTCACAAAACTCGATGAGACAAATCGGCAAGTCGTGGGCTTTGCCGATCAACTGCAGTCGCTCCAGGACATTTTGAAGAACCCAAAACAGCGCGGCGTCCTCGGGGAGTATTATCTTGAAACGCTTCTCAAAAACGTCCTTCCTCCGGACATTTATCAGATGCAGTATCCTTTTAAAGACGGGGTGATCGTCGATGCGGCGGTATTCGTCGGCAAAAAACCGAACGAGAAGATTATCCCGATCGACTCGAAATTCTCGCTTGAGAATTACAACCGTCTCGTCGAGGCGAAGGACCCTTCGGAGAAAGACCGGCTCGAGAAGTTCTTTGTGAGTGATTTAAAAAACCGAATCGTCGAAACATCGAAATACATCCGCCCCGAGGAGGGCACGACCGATTTCGCGTTCATGTTCATCCCGCACGAGGCAATCTATTACGATCTTCTCATCAACAAAGTGGGGGCGGTGACCGAGGACACCGAAAATCTGATCCAGCGCGCCGCGGGGAAGTATAAGGTGCTTATCGTTTCACCCACGTCATTTCTCGCATACCTTCAGACGGTACTCCAGGGGCTCCGTGCACTGAAGATCGAAGAATCCGCGAAAGAGATACGAAAACGAGTGGAAGAACTCGGTAAACATCTCGGCAACTACGACGCCTACTTCAAGAAAATCGGCGCGCACCTCGGCACGACCGTGAATATGTATAACAGCGCGAGCAAAGAACTCGGGAAGATAGACAAGGACGTGCTTCGTATCACGGGGGAGGCGATTCATATAGAACCGTCCTCCTTGGAAGCACCGCAAGAAGAGAGTGATGAATAAAAACGAATCATTCTTCTCTTTCTACAGCGCGTTAGATCGCCCATGCTCGATTCTTGAGCTTGCATCGTTTTCGAATGGGGTGCCGGATTCCGTACAAACCCTCGAACAAGAAGTAAAAAAAGAAACACTCCTCGAAGAAGACGGTTTCTTTATTTCCACACCTCATAGAGTGGGGTTCGGTATGGCACGAAGGAAACAGGATCTTCTCCTTGACGAAAAGTGGAAACTTCTCATGAAATACGCAAAGTGGTTCCGGTTTATTCCTTGCGTGGAGTTCGTGGTTGCGAGCGGATCGATGGCGATCGGCAATGTGAACCGCGACTCCGATTTCGACGTGCTCGTAGGAGTGAAGAAGGGAAGGATGTTCACTGCCCGGTATCTCATTAACTTCCTCTTTTCTCTGCTCCGCGCCCGGCGTCTCGACGATTACGAAGGAACGAATCCCGATAGGCTCTGCTTCAATCATTTCGTGACGAAGGAATGCTTCGCGAAAGAACCGTTTAATTTCTACCGCGCAGAACTCTATCGGCACATGGTTCCGATCTACGGTTCGAGGAAAGCGCTTGAGGCGTTCTTTCTTGCAAATTCATGGAGCGGCGCGGTGCCGGAAAAAAACCTCGAAGACCTCCGGTTCCAAGAACAACAGCCGGGTGCGGTAGCAAGTTTTTTCTCATTTCTTCTTGCCGGAAAACCGGGAGACTTCATCGAAAAGAAATTTGCGGAACCAATCGCCCGGAAGCGCCTCGGTGCGTATATCACCGACAAAGAACAGAAAGGGAGAGTGGTAATATCCGAACAGGAACTGGAGTTTCACTTCAAACTCCCGTACGAGGAGTCCTCTTCT
>DAIDBF010000065.1 GCA_027310235.1 bacterium
GTTCTGAGACCGAGCGGACGCCCTACCTTTTCGAGCGTTTCGTCGATCTGCACCGCGAGTTCACGTGTGGGTGCGACAATAAGTCCAAGCGAGTTCTCTTTCGAAAGCACGTGTTGGATAAGCGGAATGCCGAAGGCGAGCGTTTTTCCCGTTCCCGTCTGCGCAATGCCCATCACATCTTTCCCCTCGATGCCGACGGGAATCGCCTGCTCCTGTATGGGAGTGGGGACGGTAAAGCGGAGTTTCGTGAGCACCTCGAGAATGCCCGGCGCGATGCCGAGCCCGCGGAAATCCTTCGTGTCGTGATTCATCTTGACCGCATCATAACAGACATGCCCCGGAAAAGCTAGGAAAATCGGAACTTTCCTTTGATTCTATCGAGGCCGGGCCTCGATAGAAAATATTAGAACTCGAATAAATCGAGTTCTAAATTAAGCTTTATCTCACCGCACTGACTTCCATCCCCCAACCATACCCTGTTTTGAGAACACAACCTGCCAGAGTTGATTGTGCCTCGCACGGAATGAACCGGCGCATGACAATAAATAGTACTTCCACATTCTATAGAAACGTTCTCCATACTTATTCTCGATCTGCAACCAGTTCTTATAAAAATTCCCATACCAAGCCATTAATGTTTTGTCGTAGTCGGCGCCGAAATTGTGCCAGTCCTCCATGACGAATATTCCCTCTACTGCTTTGCCGATCTGCTTGATCGACGGCAACTGCCCTCCGGGGAAAATGTACTTGTCCGTCCATAGATCCGTCACTATCGTCGAGGCACTACTTCCAATGGTATGAAGCAAAAACAAACCGTCATCCTTCAGACATCTGTTCACTACGCTCATGAACGAACGATAATTCTTGTACCCGACATGTTCGAACATGCCAACGGAAACGATGCGATCGAACGTCTCTGTAATGTTCCGATAATCCTCCACGCGAATCTCGATCGGTAAGCCCACGCAATTCGCTTTCGCCCACGTCGCCTGCTTTTTGGAGACCGTTACTCCGACCGCTTTCTTTACACCGTATTTTTCCACGGCATACTTCAAAAACGTCCCGAAGCCGCAACCGATATCCAGAAGGGACATACCTTCTTTTAGTCCGATTTTTCTGCAGATGAGGTCGAACTTGGCTGTCTGCGCCTCATCCAGATTTTTTGCGTTCGCCCAGTACCCGCACGAGTAAGCCATCGTGTTCCCAAGCATTAGTTCAAAGAGATTATTCCCGACATCATAATGCCGTTCGCCTATTTGAAATGCCCTACCCCGCGATTGCCGGTTGAAGATTTTTGTCTTTATCACCTGGAGTGCAAGAGATGGTGTTATTTTAACCTCTCTATCAAGATGGTGGAGCAGTACCTTGTAGAAAAATTCATCCAGATTTTTCCCTGTCCACCACTCATCCATGTACGCTTCCCCGAGACCTAACGTGCCATCGCGGAGTACACGATCATACGTCTTTGGGTTTTTGATTATGACATCCCAAGGATTCGTGCCGCCTACTTTTATACCGGCGAGAGAAAGTAGTTCTTTTACTTTTACTTCATTCATTTTGATTCTCCTTCCATTATTCTTTTTTGAAATTGCCTGCAGATAGAATGCAACTTCAAAGGAAAAAAGTCAACCTTTCCGTTTGATCGTTCCTAAACTGCAAGCAGGGCGAGCTAAAACGAATAACTCTTTCCTTTGCGGGAAAGAGTTGTTCGTATATTTTCTCTTGAACCACTCACGCCTCACACGCGAGACGGAATAAGAGCCGTGATGTGTATTCTACTCTTTCCGCCCGAAAGCGCAAAAGCGGGTTTTCCACACCTTCCCGTGGAGTTCTCTCCCATGGCTAATGAGAGTGAACGGTATGATATAGTGATATTATGATTCATAT
>DAIDBF010000068.1 GCA_027310235.1 bacterium
CGACTCCTGCACCTGTACCGTAGATATCCATCGAATCCTTCACGTCGAATGCTGTAGGTGATACGTTTTGAGTTTTCGATAGGTCCTTCCATATCGAAACATTCGATACAGTCCTTCGTGTTGCTCAAGTAGTCACCCGTCGAATTCACCGTCTTGAAGTTCTCCGCGTAGCGGTGCGGAACGCCAAGCACGAACTCGTCGAACTTCTTACTTATCGCGCGCACCGTTTCATAGTTCCCTAGATCGTAGTTCTTCATCTCTTCTTTGTATCCCTCTTCTGAGAAGGGCTTATTGAAGATGTAATGATGCACATTTCGCAGTCCCGCGCATCCGAAACAGTTCTGACAATTCGTACAGTCGAAGAGAAACGCCGAGTTCATACAGTTCTCGGAGAAAAACGTGTACTTGCACGAATAGTTGTGGCGCGAGTAAAACCCTTCGTAGCAAAGATTCAAGTTTTTGCATCCGGTCGAATCATAAGAGTTCTTGGTGTCGATCGTATGATAAAGGTATCCCGTATCCTCATTCTCATCGCTCGCGAAATTCAGATAGCAGTTTTTTGAGTGATAGGTGTAGTTGCAATATTCGCTATTTGTCGCATTCAAGTTATTCAAGTTCGCGAGTGGAACTTTTTTCATTAAGTTCCTTAGTTGCTCAAAGAAGGATTTCGAGAAGTCGTACTCGACGCCGTAGTCGAGCGACGACCAACCATCACCCCACCAGCAGTTTTGACAATATACCGGCACCTCCGCCTCCGGAGCATACATCGCGATAATGCCCTTTCCGCACAGACCGCACGTTCTCTTCGAAAGTATGCGCTCGTTTCTGAACATCAGTTTCCGTTGGAGCCGACATTTTGGACACCATGTAGGAGACGGAATTTTTATTTTCTCATAAAACAAAAAATCGTCCGCTCCAATTGTGAACTCGGATGTACAATTCTGACATTTTCTTGTTTCCTGGTTCATGTGATGTGTCTATTTATCTCCCTTCGGGAGAAATCTGTGTACCTTCGGCACATCTCCCGTAGGGATGACCGCAGGCAGACATAAAACCATTATAACATCACCAACCTCAAAGACTCACGATTACATCACTTTGGTAGAGTAATAATCTTAATGGGGTTACTCTACCAAAGTGCGCTAATATCGTGTTCTCCAAGACAGGTGCTTTTCTCCTGAATGCGCATAGTGCGGCGAAGATAGAATGTTTCATCCAAACAATCCTCCTTTGGGGAAGCAATATCTTCTCTTTGAGGAAGTATAGCAGAGCGAGGAGAAGCTATCCGAGCGGAGCTTTGTACTGACGAGGGAAAGGGACTACTGAATGACAAAATCTATCTTTCCTGCGCTCTGCGGTACGGTCGTGACCCAGAACGGCCAGAACGAGATATTTGCACGCTCGAGCCCGGGGATAGCAAAGAGCGTCGCTTTCAGATCGCCCTCGTTTTGGCCCGCTACTTGGCTCTTGAGGCGATCGAGGTCAACTCTCGGTTGGGCGGAGAATGATCCATTCACCGTAAATGAAATTTTCCCGTCGGAAAAACTCGCGGTGGTCGTGGCATAATTCAACGTGAAATTGTTGATACTCATATCTTCCCCGTTTGAGACACCCGCCGATTCCATAAGCGCGTTCTTGAGCATGCCCTCATCGAATACAAGCTCGTTCAATATTCCTTCCGAAAGAACGGCAAATGTTCCGTCGGAGCTCGTGGAGTTCACAACGGCTTCATTCGTAATTTCAAACTTGGCCGCGTCGGGAAGCAATGTAAAGTTTCCGGAACCCGAAAGTGCCACCTGCGCCTGAAGTGCGTTTTGAAGCGACTGCGCGACTTTCGTTTTCGCGTTCGCGGTTTCGTCTTCTTTGGGAAGGACTTTCGTGCCCGAGAATCCTCCGCTCATCGGCTCTTTCATCGTCGCATAGAATTTCTGATACTTGTCGGTTCCTTTGAAACCGGGAATCATCCAGAGGTCGCTCGTCACGGAAATGTTATACGCCCCGCCCGGCTGATCCGCGCGCACTTTTGCATCAACCGATGAGGGTTGTAATCCGCCGTTCACGGTCTTCGCTCCGGGGATCGTTAACGCTCCTATGAGACGGAAAATTTTCCCTCCGGGCGATTCGAATCTGGTGTTTTTCACGAGCGTCTGCGCTGTCTTAGAATATCCGTTAAACACCGTGAGCGTACCCTCGGCATAACCGTTCACTTGTTCTGTCGTGCCCTCCGCCTTGAAACTCATCACAAGGTTTTTTTTCGCGGTCAAAAGCTGTCCGGGAAGCACGACTGTATTCTGACCCACGGTAGTCGTTGCGGCGCTTGTGAGCACGGTTACCGCCACGTTAAAATTCGCTTCCGTCTTTTTCAAAGACATTTGAATCGTAACCCGCGGAAGCACATACACCACAAGCACGAATCCGATTACCAAAAGCGCCACCAACGAAGCGAAGGAAATCACGAACCGTCTCCCTCTTTGTTCCCGCTTGGGACGCCTTCTCCCCGGCTCTTCGTGTGCGACAAAGACGGGCGTTTCCTCTTTCTTACTTTCTTCTTTTCTCTTGTACCAGAGTTGTTTCTTCAATTTTGGCTTCGCTTCCGGTTCTTCTTCCTCCGTCTCATCCAGCTTTCCCCTCATAATTTCCCTGCCCGTCTCTTTGGGGAATTTGCGGGAAGTGCGGGGAATGATGTCCGTCACGGCACGTTCTCTTGTTTTGAAAATAGGATTCAGCGCAGAAATTTTCGCGACTGAGGCGAGCTCGAGTATATGCTCATCGACTGATTCGATCGCAAGCTCCTTTTCGGCGGTCTCGCTCTCGCGTTTCAGCACCTGGAAGTTGTGCATCGATTCCCCCAATACGGAGCGTCTTGGAATATTCAAAATAACCCTCGCCGCCGGGGCGCCGATAACTGCATCAACGGCAACATCCAACCCATCGGATCGTTCGAGAAAAATTTTCTTCTCCAGTTTCATCCCTCACATAACATGCGTCAGGCTATGCTGCAATCGTTCTTTGATGCGGCGCAACCCTTGTGCGTGTTGTTTAAGCGACTTTTCTCTTTGGTAGGCATCCTTTTCAGCGGCATAGCCTTCAAGATATACCATCCGCCATGGACCACCATGATGTTTAGTATAATACGACTTCTCATTGTTATGTCCCTCGAATCTTCTCCTTACATTATTGGTGCACCCAATATACAACCCGTCATCTTGGTGTGATTGGAGAATATAAACATAATGCATGTTATGTGAGGGATAAATCTCTTTTACCTCCTTATTGTAGCGAAAAATGAGGGATAAGCCAACGCGCCCGCCGTTTCAAAAGCCGATTCAAAAGTTCATATTTCGGCGCATACTCCGCATAAAGGAGAAGTGCAAGCGGAACTTGGGCGGTCACGGGATTAAATTGCACTCCTTTTGCCGTTTCGAACGCATATTCTTCCCGAAGGAGACGTTCATCAATCCGCACGAACTTTTTTTGTATCTTTTCCGTAAGAAATTCCGGAGTGGCGAGGTTTTTGAAGTGGAAGAACAGCTCGGGATGCGCGGCACCCGTCTTTTTCTTGAGTGCCCCCTCGTCGATCATATCAAGTAACTCATCATACTGCTTTCGGATAAGCGTATTGCAGTACCGCGCGAATGATTCTGAAACTGCACCCGCGCTCACCCGCATAAGAAGCTGCGATGCGGTTTCATAATCGATCTCAAACGATTCGCCGAGCACGCGGACGAAACAATCCGTCCCCCACGGATACTCCTCAACGTAACGCGTCTCGTCATATCCTTTGAAAAATACCGATGTCGTCTTCCTGCCCGCGCAGAAAACGAGATATTCCTTGCTTTGAATGGCATCCGCGAGCGCAATCCCTTCCTCAACTACCCGTACGTCTCCCCATGATTTCATCCGCTCCAGTACGGGAAGGAGTTCACGGGACACGAATGTGCCGCGGATGCGGATTGTGACAAGGTCTCCTTTAAATCCCACGGGATTGAACACGTGATGAGCTCCGAGCAGTATGTCCCGTACCTCTACCGCCGCGAGCACGAGGGAAAGATCGGTGATTCCCATTTTTTTCGCCGCCCACGACCGATACCGATGCAGAAATTTCCAGAGCGCCTTAAATACAAAATGATCCATCTCCTGTTCGGTAATGAGGATCGATGGATCATCGCGTTTCAGA